>NZ_JBNXVR010000073.1:0-17526 GCF_050565595.1 Leptolyngbya sp. AN02str
TCAATAACACCCGCAATCAGTCCCAAGTGGTCCAAGTTCTCGATCTGCAAGGGGGCGATCCTAACTCGTCTCCCTCAGCTTATCCCCACTCCCTTTAATTCCCAGAGCAACCTGCGGAATGTCGGCTCTACTTACAGCATCTTTGCTTATGACGGTTCGACATCGGATAACAACGCGAGTTCATCGCATAACGTTTGCGGCAAATCCCGCAGCACTCGTTGAAACGGGGCTACATTGCCCAATCCCTGCGCCAAAATGAGTGACCCTTGAATCGCAATAATGGCATCTTCGCCTCGCAACCGGGCAATAGCTGGTTCCATCCCTGCAGCTTGCAAAACGGTAGCGATCGCCTCAATCCAGCTTGCAATCAGCCCTTGCACCTTGCTGTGAAACGTATCCCGAGCCGAACCCAATAACAAAATTGCCAGCAAACAAGGCCGTTCGCCTCCCGCGTACAAATCATGCACGCGATCGCACATGTTCTGTAGCTTCGTTATGGGTTCGCCCGGTTCTCCCAACGGTTGAATGATATTGTGCTGCATCCACACCGCAGCAAAATCCAGCACCGCCTCCACCATTTCATCTTTGCCACCGGGAAAGTGGTGATACAGGCTGGCCTTGCCCAACCCGGTGGCCTCCGAAATTTTGGACAGGGTTGCGCCATCGTAACCGTGCTGGCGAAATAGCTGCATCAAGCACGGTAGGTACGATTCTTTGGGCATGGATTTCTTCATGGCATTCGGTGCCGCCTGCGTTGTGTGGCAGATTTTATGTCATCTATTGACATTATACCGAACGATCGGTACAGTTCTGGTTATACCGAACGATCGGTACACAAACTTGCCCTTAAGTTGATTAGGCGAGCATACGCCCTAACCCGACTCCCAATTCCAGATTTTTCCCACTCCCTCGATTTCCGGAGGAAATTCCCATGATTAAGCTCTACGGTCACGAAATTTCGGGCAATAGCTACAAGGTCAAACTGTTGCTATCGCTGCTGTCGCTGGATTATGAGTGGATCAAGGTTGATTTGATGAAGGGTGCCCACAAACAGCCAGACTTTTTGGCGATGAATCCGTTTGGGCAGGTGCCTGTGCTGGAAGATGGCGACGTGGTGTTGGCAGACGCTCAGGCGATTCTGGTGTATTTGGCGCGGCGCTATGGTGGGGATACTTGGCTACCCACCGATGATGTGGGGTTGGCGAAGGTGATGCGTTGGCTGTCCACGGCGGCCGGTGAGGTGCGCCAGGGGCCAGAGTCGGCTCGGCTCTACCACCTGTTTAAGACCACAACTATCGATCGCGATCGCGCAACTCAAAAGGCTGAGTTCATCCTCAAGCAGTTGGATCAGCATTTGGGCGATCGCACTTGGCTGGAATTTGAGCGGCCAACTATTGCCGATGTGGCGATCTTTCCCTACGTTGCGCTTGCGCCCGATGGCCAGATTTCACTGGAGCCGTATCCCAACGTGCTCGCCTGGATTGACCGCATCAAGCACCTTCCCGGCTTTGTTGGCATGAACGGAATTGAAGCTCCTGCCCTTGTTTAAGCAAACGATTCAGCAAACGATTGGAGGGGAACCATGCCCCGCAAATTTGGAGAATTGGCATTTACGCCAAATGTGCAGGCGGCGCAAACTCAGCGCGGCTCGCGCGAAACCTACGAACGCTACATTGCCAATGGCCCTGCCAATGACGTGATCACGCCACGGCTGGAGAACTTGATTCAAGAGCTGGATGGCATGTATTTGGGAACCGTGAGTTCCAATGGCTATCCCTATATTCAGTTTCGGGGTGGGCCACCGGGATTTCTCAAGATACTAGATGAGAAGACGCTGGGCTTTGCCGATTTTTCGGGCAATGTGCAGTACATCACAGTGGGTAATTTAATGGGCGAGGCGAAGGCGTTTCTGTTTTTGATGGATTATCGCCACCAGGCCAGAGTGAAGCTTTGGGGCCATGCCTGGTTTGTCGAGGATGATGCAGAGTTGATTGAGCGTTTGCGTTTGCCAAACTATCCGGCCAAGGTTGAACGCGCCATTCTGTTTCATGTGGATGCGGTGAGCGAAAACTGTTCTCAACATATTCCAGTTCGCTATTCGCAGCATGAGGTGGATGCCATGATTGCTCCTTTGCATGCCAGAATTGCTGAATTGGAGCAGCAGCTATCGACTGCTCGCTAATTTTGTAGTGGATGGAGTATGAGTTGGGCGATCGCTCTTGATTCAGCATTTGTGTTCCTGATTGCGTCCCGTTGTTGTTTACGAATGGATTAAGGTTAATGATGGAAAGTAAACCTCCCTTACCACCCTTTACGCTAGAAACCGCTAAGGCAAAAGTACAGGCTGCAGAAGACGCCTGGAATACGCGCAATCCTGAAAAAGTATCGATGGCCTATACCGAAGATTCGGAATGGCGCAATCGTTCGGAGTTTTTGAAAGGACGTGAGGAAATTCGCCAGTTTTTGACGCGCAAGTGGAATACCGAACTGGATTATCGGCTGAAGAAGGAACTATGGAGCTTTACCGAGAATCGGATTTCGGTGAAGTTTGAGTACGAGTACCACACCGATTCGGGGCAGTGGTATCGGGCCTATGGCAATGAGCAGTGGGAGTTTGCGGAGAATGGGCTAATGCGGCGACGAGAGGCCAGCATTAATGATGTGCCGATTCAGGAATCGGAGCGGAAGTTTCGTTGGGAGCGAGTTTAAGGATTTTTGCTGTTCAAATTTGGGTTGTCAAAACCCTGCTTCGGGGGACTTCCCCCCGATCCCCCGCTTTCTGGGGGAGTCGACTCCCCCAGACCCCCCGCAAGGTGTGTACAGCTCGATGCCAATCCGCCCACCGGGTTAGGGCTCTGGGGTGAGGTGATAAAGGGTCGCGGATTGGGGTGTATGGCAGAAAAAGCCGGAATCCGTGCAGATATCATTCCCGATTCCCGACTTCCGATTCCCGATTCCCGACTTCCTCCCTAATCCCTAGCCCCTAACTCCTAATCCCTCTCTAAATCGCGATCGCCATTCCATCTGCTCTAGGTTCGGAGGCGGCAATGAGAGTGCGATCGTGTTGCAGGATGATTTGGCCTTTGCCGAAAAATTCGACGCCATCGGTGGTTTGAATGGTGTGGCCGCGATCGCCCAATCCTTGAATAATGTCGCTGGCAATGCGTTGTTCGAGTAGGACGGTATTGCCTTCTAGGAAACGCCAGCGAGGCGCATCAAGGGCAGCTTGGGGGTTCATGCCGTAGTCGGCCATGTTCACCACAACCTGGATGTGGCCTTGGGGTTGCATGGGGGCACCCATCACCCCAAAGGGGCCAAGGGGTTGACCGTCGCGGCTGAGGAAGCCGGGAATGATGGTGTGGAAGGGCCGCTTGCCGGGGGCGTATTGATTGGGGTGGCCGGGTTGTAGGGTGAAGCCTGCCCCCCGATTATGCAGAGCGATGCCCGTACCAGGGATGAGAACCCCGCTGCCAAAGCCTTCGTAGTTGGATTGGATAAAGGATACTTTGAGGTCGGGGTCGGCGGCGGCAAGGTACACGGTGCCGCCTTTGGGCAGGCCGGGTTTTGCCAGGACAATGGCGCGATCGCCAATTAGGGAACGGCGATCGCCTGCGTAGCCTTTGTCCAATAGCTCGGCGACGCTCACCTGCATGGCAGACGGTTCGGCCACGTGGCGGTAGGCATCGGCAAAGGCCAGCTTCATCGCTTCAATTTGCAGGTGAAAGCTATCAACAGAATCGCGGGGATATTGGGCCAGGTCGAAGCCTTCCAAAATATTGAGCGCGATGAGGGCGGCAATGCCCTGGCCGTTGGGCGGAATTTCCCAGACGGTGAGGTCGCGATAAGTCGTGGAGATAGGCTTCACCCATTCGGGTTGATAGGTTTCGTAATCGGCAGGAGTCAGATATCCGCCTGTCGCGGCGGCAAAGTCGGCAATGCGGCGGGCCAACTCTCCACGATAAAAGCTAGAACCACCAGAGCGGGCGATGTCGCGTAAGGTCTTGGCGTGGGCTTCGCTGCCCCAAATTTCGCCGGCGTTGGGGGCTCGTCCGGCCGGGAAAAAGACGGACTTGAAGGCTTCAAATTCTTGACCCTGGAGCGGTAGGAATAGGGCTTCGGCACGTTTCCAGGCGCGAGCGGTTTCGGGGGAGACTGGAAATCCCTCGCTGGCGTAGCGAATGGCGGGTTCAAACAAGCGCTCGAAGGGCAGGCGGCCCCACTTTTCGGATAGGGCTTTCCAGGAGGCAACGGCTCCTGACACGGTGATGGGTAACCAACCGTAGAGGGGGACGCTCTCGAGTCCATCAAATGCGGCGATCGGTAGCGCTTGGGGACTTTTTCCCGAAGCGTTGAGCCCGTGCAACGTGCCATCCCACACGAGGGCAAAGGCATCGGAGCCAATGCCGTTGGAGGTGGGTTCTACAACCGTTAGGGCGATCGCCATGGCAACCGCAGCATCCACGGCGTTGCCTCCGGCCAGCATCATTTCCATTCCGGCGGCGGTGGCGAGGGGTTGGCTGGTGGCCACTGCGCCACGGGCACCCATCACGACTCGTCGCCCCGATGCGTAGGGATAGGTTGTTAAGTTGTCGAAATTCACGGCACCACTGAACGAGCTACGAGCAAAGTATAAGGGCAAATGCGATCGCCCATTTTGTCGGGATTAACGCATTTCGCACCAAATTTAGGAATTTTGGGTGATTTGGGTTGGCAAGCCTGCAACCTATCATCCAACGGTGTCACTTCTATCGGTGCCTTGCCGATTGTGGGATGCAGGTTCAAGATGTTTCCCTGGTGGGCTGGCGAATGAAGCCTCAGCGGCTATGGTGAAACCAGAGCAATCAGCAATGAAACTGTGGCAAATTTGTGGAATTTGGGGCTGGTCTTGCCTGTTGGTGGATGGCCCTTGGCAGAAATGCTCCAGTTTCGGTCGATGGAGAAGGCGGCAATGCAGGGAACGCTGTCGGGTGGGCAGGTGGTGGTGGCGATCGCGGCGGGACTGGTAATGGCGATCGCCTTTCAGTTTTTGCTGACGAATTTGGGGGTTGCCTTGGGGCTCACAATCGCTAGTTTTCGCCCCAAGCCGTTAAAGCCGTCAGAGGCTCCATCCTCCAAACCGGATGGCGATCGCAACGAGGCATCTCAGGGCATACTGCTGCAAGCGGTGGGCATTGCTACGGGGCTAAGCGTGCTGCTAACGGTGAGCGGCGTGTTGGCGGTGGCCAGCTTTTTGGCAGTAACGTTGAGTGCGCCGACCGAGCCAATGGTGGGTGGAATTCTGGGTATTTTGATTTGGGCGGCGTATGTGCTGCTGCTGACTTGGCTGAGTTCGGTGGCGGTTGGCTCGGTGGTAGATACGGCCTTGAGTTCTGTAACCGCTGGATTTGGCATGTTGCTGCGGGCGGTGCGCTCTGCCTTGCCTGGGGGGCAGTCAGATACCAATCCCCTATCTCAGCAAGAGGTGTTGCGGGCGGTGCAACAAGAAGTGGACGCTGCGCTGCGGGCCGTGGATGTGCAGTCCGAGGTGCAGGATTATTTGGCGGCGATCGCACCCTCTCCGCAAACCCATCTCAAGCAGCAGTTGCTGGAGGTGTTGCATCATCCCGATGTGGCCTCGACTGGAGTTCGACCCAACCGCGATGGGCTGATGGCGCTGGTGCAAACCGCTGGAGCCACTCTGACGGCCCATGAGCAGGCGCGTTTGGTGGATGAGCTGCTGGATGCTTTACAAACTGCGAATGCAGAGCCTGCTTCTGCTCAGCCTTTGGCCAACGAGGTGGAAGGTCAGTCGCCCCAGGCCAACCACATTGCCAATGCCCACATTCCCACTGCAAGTTTGACTGTTCATCCCGAAGTGGAAGCGCCTCAGTCTGCATCGCCGCTGGTGGCTCTGCTGGAGAAACCACTGGCCATGTTGCCCACCAGCCTGAGCGATCGCCTGCAATCTTTGCTGGAGCGGGTAGATGCTCAGCAATTGTTGCTGTTGGCGATGCGGCAAGCGGAGATAACCGAGTGGGATTTGGAACGACTGTGGCACTGGGTGCGATCGCACGCCTCGGAGTGGGTGCCGTCCTCCAATGCAAACGGTGGCAGTGCCAATGGCCAAACCTCTTTGCCTGGGCAAAGCACGGAGCCATTTAGCATTGTGCGGCTGGATGTGGAGGATTATCTACGGCGATCGCACCTTTGGGAATTGGATGAGGCGTTGCTGGCCGAAGATCTGCCAGGTGTGTTGTGCGATCCCGAGGCAGACCCAGCCCGCGTCTTGGAAGAGGTGTCGCACCTGAGCGAGCAAGACTTTATCGAGATGCTTCGGCAGCGCAACGATTTGGAGCCGGAACGCATTGCCGCGATCGCCCAACGGTTAGAAGCAATTCGGGCAGCAGTCGAGCGATCGTTGCAGGTGGCCGTCGCGTCATCCCCGCTGGTGCAAACGCACGATCGCAACGGTTCTTCAGCATCTGGCTCTCCAGATGAGTCTCCTGAGATGCAGATGGCGATCGCCACCTTGTACGCCAAGCTGGAATCCTACCTGCGTTATACCAATCTGTCGAAGCTCACCCTGCCCAAGGTTCAGCAAAAAGTTCAGGCGCTAATGGCGGAATTGCCGCGGTCGAAGGTTCTGCCTCCCTTCGACCGGGAACGGCTATACGAACGGTTGCAACAGCGCAAACGCCGCAAATCCAAAAATAAGGGCAAAGGGCTGAAGACCAAGCACATCAACGCCCTGTTGGATGCGATGGAGCAAACCTGGAACGAGCAGGCTCAGCAGGTTGCGCCAATGCAGAATTTGGAGCCAAGCTCGGAACCAGATGGGCAGCAGTGGATGGCGATCGCGGCTGGATCATTGGTGACTCAGCTCAAAACACGAGACTGGCAGTCCATGCCGCTGAGCGAACTGCAAGCTCTGGCAAGGCAAATCGTTGAACAGCCACAGATGGCAGTACGTACCGTAGGCCGCCATGTGGCCCAGCTCGACTGGAGTCCCGTCATTCGCGAGCTGCAAGCCCTGATGCTGACGGATGATCAGATCAAACCTATCCTGGCGGGATTGCAGCACGGCTTGTACACCATGGCGCGGTTGCCCCGACGATGGCTGCGTCGCACGGCACACTCACCTCGTCTGCTGTCGCACCAGCTGCGCCGTTATCTCACCCATCAATCCAAATCGCGCTTGACGGCAGACTCTGTCTGGCAAGATTTACAGGCGATCGCCAATGGACTTCCTGGTTTGGATGCCAATGCGATCGCCCAACTCAAGACCCAACTTGGTGCATCCGAAGTAACGCAGTGGCTCACTGCTCGTGCCGACCTGTCGCCAGATGAAATTGCCGCGATCGCCCAAAACGTTCAGACCTGGATGCACACTCAGTCTATACCTGAGCCATCCTCATCCCTACACGAGGCCACCCAGTCCACCCTGGAAGATTGGCTGCACCTGGCTCAGCGGCAGCTTCAGCATCTATCGCCGGATGGGGCCATCGATTGGAGCCAGGATGGCTTGCAAACCAAAGTAACCGAGATATTGGCCGCGCCTGCTGCTCATCTCGATGGGCTCAAACAGTCGCTGGGTGAGCTGCTGCAACAAACTCCGGGCCATCTGCTGGGGGCGATCGCCCTCAACCCGGTGGTGTGGCCTCAGCAACTGCAAGAGGTGATCTCGCTGGAACCCGTGCGCGATCGCATCATGCACACCAGCGAAGCCATTGTGGAAGCGATGACTCAGCGGGGTCAAGATGTATCCGAGGCGGTGATGCAGTCAGTGGTGCAGCAAGTGGAAGCCACGCGCGATCGCCTGTTGGCCCAGGTAGAGCAAGTACAAACCGAGCTGCAAACTCAGGCCGATGCGGCACTTCGACACATGCAAACTCAGGCTGATAACGCCCGCAAGATTGCGGCGATCGCCGCATGGTGGCTGTTTAGTACGGCGCTGGTTGCGGGAATCATGTCGGCGATCGCAGGCACATGGGCGGTGACAGGTGTGCCATCCTTACCGTCCCTCCCTGCTTTTCCCATCCCAACGCAAACTAGCCCAATCTCTACAGACCCAATCTCTACAGACCCATCACCCAACGAGCCACATTCAAGTACAACAGCACCCCCAACATATCTACCATCGTGGTAATGAACGGAGCCGACATCAGGGCTGGGTCTCGGTTCAGCTGTTTGCACAAGAACGGGAGAGCTGAACCAGCCACCGCTGCCAAAATTGAAATACCCACCAGGCTAATTCCTACGGTGATGGCCACGCCCCAGTCTCGCTGCAAGAAAAAGGCCCAAAATAGCACAATTACCCCAAGCATCAAGCCCAGCAGCGTTCCTGCAATGCCTTCGCGCTGAATGGTTCCCAATGCCTTTTTCATAGACAAATCTTCCGTGTTCAAGCCGCGAATGACGACCGTAGAGGACTGAGCGCCGACATTTCCACCGGTTCCAATGAGAAGGGGCACAAAGAACGTCAGCGCGACCACCTGCTCTAACGTTTCTCTGCCACCTTGCATAATGGCTGTTGTGCCTGTATTCGTAATCAACAAAACCAGCAGCCAGATTACCCGTTTGCGCGCTCGCTGAAACAGATTGCTTTGAAAGTAATCGTCTCCTTTCGACTCCACAGCGCCTAGGGTATAAATGTCTTCGGTGGTTTCGGCCTCGACCACATCCAAAATGTCGTCTACGGTAATCACCCCAACGAGCTGATTGTCGTTATCCACCACGGGAAGCGTCAAAAAGTCATATCGCTGAATGATTTTGGCGACCTCTTCCTGGTCGGTATCGGTATGAACAGAGATGACATCTGTGGTCATGATGTCGCCAATCTTTTTGTCCAAGGCCGAGGTGACCAAGCTCCGCAGCGAGAACACCCCGGTTAACTGACCGGCGCGATCGGTCACATAAAGTTCGTAAATGGTTTCTACTAAGTTTGCCTGTCGTCGAATGCGAGCAAAGGCTTCGGCCACGGTCAAGTCTTCGGTCATGGCCATAATTTCGGGCGTCATAATACGCCCGGCGGTGTTGGGTTTGTAGCCTAATAGCAGCGCTGTGGCCTCGCGCTCACTGGGGCTTAACCGATCGAGCATGCGACTTACGACGCGGGCGGGTAGCTCGTCAAACAGGCGCGCTCGGTCATCGGGCGACATGTGGTTCACAATGTCGATGAATTCTTGCTGCTGAAATTCGGCCAACAGCCCTTCCTGAACGTCGGTGTTGAGATATTCGTAAACGCTGATGGCTCGATCTTTGGGCAGCAGGCGAAAGGCGATCGCCTGCATGGCTTCGGGTAGCTCAGCAATCACCTCGGCAACATCGGCCGACTGAACCGGATGCAGCAAAATTTTGGCACCTTCGTAGTTGCCCTGAGTCAACAGCATTTTGAGCTGGGCTTGAACCAGTTGTTGAATCTCAGTTCTGTCAACCGGTTGGTAAGTCGATGAAGATGAACTTTGCGTCATGATGGTTCTACAGGTGACCAATGCGAGCAGAAAGCCGAGGCGGTGCCATCCTTACGGCGAAAGACTATCTGCCTAGGATCCAGAGGGTTTAGCCCGTGAGGACGAAGCCGATGGGGCTGCGTTTTGGCCCAGGGTAAGGGAGGGAAAACTTGAGAGGCTATGGGAGCCACGCTGACTGGTGCAATACTACACGCAAACCATAAACCCAGAGCCATACTAAGGCAGTTTGAGGGGTTGGGCAAATGAGGTTTTGGGGCGATCGCTCCCAAGCTACTTGAGTAGACCTCCTGTATTGAATCGCTGTGCCAACGATTCACGCCCTTTGAGGGAGCAATAGTTGCAGGAGGATTGGTGATTCTACAATTGGCGCTGAACCTGGGCTTGATTATCACATTCAGATTCAAATACGAATTAAACATGAATCATGGATTGTTGCCTCGAATCGCTAAGGTGTTGTTATCCTATGTTTTCGAAGCATTGATTTGCCCGGTTGCAGGATTGGGCATCGAGTTTAATGAAGGAGACGCAAATCCCTGGACGCGCGATCGCTCATCCCAGAACCACACCCATTCCACAAACACACCCATACAATCGGTATCAACTCCCAGCATCCTCGTAAAAAACTTAGTATATTTGTACCTAGAACGTTTGCATTTGGTGTACCTTGTCGCTTCTATACCCTAGCTGCTTGACCTGTCTCTGCCCCTGTTGGACCCGATTCTGTGCATATTAAGCGCGTTGAGCTTTCCCATTTCAAATCCTTCGGTGGCACGACACAGGTTCCTTTGTTGTCGGGCTTTACAGTTATTTCAGGGCCAAATGGCTCGGGTAAGTCCAATATTTTGGATGCGCTGCTGTTTTGCTTGGGGCTGGCTGGCTCAAAGGGAATGCGCGCGGAACGATTGCCTGACTTGGTGAATCAGGCTGTTTCTAGCCGAGGCCGACAAACCGTAGAAGCGAGCGTTACGGTCACTTTTGCGTTGGATGAAGACGACATTGCTGCCTACCTGGGTGACGACGACGACGACGCGCCCAAGTCGGTCTTAGACGCGAATGGCGCCAACGACCAGCCTGGCGATGGGGCTGAAGCAGGCGGTGCCGAGGCGAATGGCAACGGTCATGGCAACGGCAACGGAAAACGCGCCAACGGCAACGGTTCCAATGGCAAGAAGGGCAAGAGTGATCAGCTCGTGATTGCGCCAACGATGGTGCCCTTTAACGAGTGGAATGTGTCGCGCAAGCTGCGGGTGACGCAGCAGGGCACCTACACCTCCAACTACTTCATCAACGGGCAGCCCTGTACCCTAACGGAACTGCACGAACAGCTGCATCGCTTTCGCATTTACCCCGAAGGCTACAATGTGGTGCTTCAGGGGGATGTGACCAGCATTATTTCCATGAATCCGCGCGAGCGGCGCGAAATTATTGACGAGCTGGCGGGGGTGGCTGCGTTCGATCGCAAAATTCACCAGGCTAAAGATAAGCTCGATGCAGTGAAGGAGCATGAGGAAAAGTTTCGCATTGTGGAACGAGAGCTGGTTGCCCAGCTGGAGCGGCTCACGCAAGACCGAGTGAAAGCGGAAAAATATCAACGGTTGCGGGCCGAGTTTCAAGCGAAAAGCCAGTGGGAAGGGGTGCTGGCCTGGAGAGCGCAGCAGCGCCAAAGCGAGCAAATTGCGCAGCAGATTGAGGCGGGCGATCGCTCTCTCACGGAATTGGCTGAGCAAATCAACGGGGTGAAGGCCAAAATTCAGGAAACGGAAGCAACTCTGACCCAGCTGAGCACCCGTGTCAAAGCGCTGGGGGAAGATGAACAGTTGGCCCTGCAATCTACCCTGGCTACTCGTGAGGCGGAGCTGCGACAGCTTCAGCGGCAAGAGCAAGACTTGACCAACCAGCTCACCGAAACCGCTGCCACCATTGATCGGTTGCAGCGAGACCTGCAAGCCCAATCTCAAGAACTGGCCCAGGTGGAACAGGAGCGCGATCGCCTGCAATCTCAAGACATTGCCACCTTGACCCAGCAGTGCGAACAGGCTCAGCAGTGGGTGAATGCCAGCCGCGAACAGGCCAATGCGATCGCCGCTGCCTCGGAAGCCTGGGTGCAAGAGCAAGCTGCCCTGCGCCACCAAATGGAAGCCTTGCTGAAAACCCTGGAACCCCAGCGTACTGAGCAGGCCCGCTTGCAGGAGCGCGTCAACCAGCTACAGCAAAAGATTCAGGAGCAAACGGAATCCTTGGAGGCGATCGCCCAAACTCGCTCCGAAGCGGAAGCTCAGCGAACCGACGTGGAAACTCGCCACACCCAGTTGGTGCAAACGGTGCAAACGTTGGCGCAATCTGTGGCCAATGCCGAGCAGGAGTTACAGATTCAGCAGGAGACCCAGACCCGCCTGCTGGCCGAACAGCGAGACAAGCAGCGTCAGCTGGATAAGCTGGAAGCTCAGGCTCAGGCCACGCAGGAAGCTCAGGGAACGGGTGCGGCCCAAATTGTGCTGCAAACGGGCATTCCTGGAGTGTGTGGCTTGGTGGCGCAGCTGGGTCGAGTGGATGCTCAGTATCAGCTGGCGTTGGAAATTGCGGCGGGGGGCCGCCTGGGCAACATTGTGGTGGAGGATGACGGGGTGGCTTCGGCGGCGATCGCCATGTTGAAGCAGCGTCGCGCCGGACGGGCCACCTTCCTACCGCTCAACAAAATTCGGCCTCCCTCCTTCAAGTCCATTCCTGCCTGGAACCGTCCCGATGGGTTTGTGGACTATGCCGTGAACTTGATCGATTGCGAGGACAAGTATCGCGACATTTTTGCCTATGTGTTTGGCGGCACGGCGGTGTTTACCACGGTGGATTTGGCACGACCCCACATGGGCCAGTACCGGATTGTGACGCTGGAAGGGGAACTGCTGGAATCGAGCGGAGCCATGACGGGCGGCAGTGTGAGCGATCGCCGGGGGAGTCTGCGGTTTGGCACCGTGGCACCGGGCGAGTCTGCCGAAGCGGAAGCCCTGCGCGATCGCCTGCGGGAAATTGATCGAATTTTGGGCCGTTGTGAAGGGGCGATCGCCAAAGCCAGCATTGCCGTCAAAGACCAGGGCCAAAACCTGACAGAATCGCGCCAGCAGCAGCGAGAAGCCAAGCTGCTGCTCGATCAGCTACAAACTCAGCTCACCAACCTGGTAGCGCAAGAAGGCCAAATTCGCACTCAGCTCTCGCAGCATCGGCAAGAGTTGGGCGATGCTCAAACCCGCTTGCAAACGCTCGAAGCCGAACTGCCTAAGCTGGAAGCCGACCTACAGCGTCAGCGTGAAACTCTGACAGAACTGGAATCCTCCCAAACCCACAGCGAGTTCCAGCAAATGCAGGCCACCATTCGCCAGCATGAGGCGACCTTGAGCGATCGCCAACTGGCTCTGCGCACCGCAGAGCATCGTCTCCAGGAACTCGATACCCAGCAGCAGCGCCTTCAGGAACGCATCCATCAACAGCAGCAGCGCCTCCAAGAAAGCCGCACCCAGCAAACGAACGCCATCAACCAGCGCACGACCCTCAGCCAACAGCAGGCCGAACTCACCCAGCAAATTGTGGAACTTCAGGGTTCCCTTGCCGCCTTGGAGCAACGGTTGAAAACCGCCAAAGAGGAGCGCGATCGCACCGAACGCCAAGTCCGCGAGCAACAACTCCAGCAGCAACAGTTGGAATGGCAACGCGACAAATTGCAGGAAACCCAGCAGGAGCGACGCACCCAGCTTCAAGCCCTGCGGCAAACCCTAGAAGAAAAACGCGCCGAACTGCCCGACCCCCTGCCTGACATTCCCGACGATGCGCCCGACCTCGCCACCTTGCAGCAACAGTTGCGATCGCTGCAAAAGCGCATGGAAGCCATGGAGCCCGTCAACATGCTGGCGCTCGAAGAACACGAGCGCACCCAGGCCCGTTTAGATGAACTGAGTCAAAAGCTTGGCACGTTGGAAGAAGAACGCACCGAACTGTTGCTGCGCATCGAAAACTTCACCACGCTGCGCCAACGCGCCTTCAAAGAAGCCTTTGACGCCGTTAACCAAAATTTTCAAACCATCTTTGCCGAGTTGTCGGATGGAGATGGCTACCTCCAGCTCGACAATCCCGACGATCCCTTTGGGAGTGGTCTCAACTTAGTTGCCCATCCCAAGGGCAAACCTGTTCGCCGACTTGCTTCCATGTCTGGAGGAGAAAAATCCCTCACGGCGCTGAGTTTTATCTTTGCGCTCCAACGCTATCGCCCCTCGCCCTTCTACGCCTTCGACGAGGTGGATATGTTCTTGGATGGGGCAAACGTAGAGCGATTAGCTAGAATGATTAAGCATCAGGCGCAGCAAGCGCAGTTTATTGTGGTAAGCTTGCGCCGACCCATGATCGAGTCTGCACAGCGCACCATTGGCGTGACTCAGGCTCGTGGAGCCTACACCCAGGTGCTTGGCATCGATCTTGAGTCGCAGGCTGCTACCATGTAGCTCTGTTAACATTTATCAAGATTGATATCGGAATTGATATCTGAGTCGTTCTACGGTATCTCTTATTTCAACTCGGTTCGAGATTTAGGACTCGAAAATGACATCTGAACAAATTCGCCAACGCTCTGACCTTTTGGGAACGCAAGTCATCACCCGCAACACGGGCAAACGCCTTGGTGTGATCAGCCAAATTTGGGTCGATGTAGACCGTCGTGAGGTCGTAGCCTTTGGCTTGCGAGAAAGTATTTTGTCGGGCGTGCTGTCTAGCGACCAGAAGACAATGCTGCTCGACAGCGTACGTCAAATTGGCGACGTAATTTTGGTCGATGATGACTCGGCCATCGAAGATGACGTAAATGTCGAAGCGTTCAGCAGCCTGATTGGATGTGAAGTGATTACCGAAACCGGAGAGCTGCTGGGCAAGGTGCGCGGCTTCAAGTTCGATGCTGAAAATGGCGAACTCACCTCCATTGTGATTGCATCGTTGGGGTTGCCCTTTATTCCCGATCAAGTGGTCAGCACCTATGAGCTATCCATTGAGGAAGTGGTGAGCAGCGGCCCCGATCGCCTCATTGTCTTTGAAGGGGCAGAGCAGAAGATGATGCAAATTAGCGTCGGTCTGTTGGAGCGCATGGGCATTGGCAAACCTCCCTGGGAGCGCATGGAAGACGAGTACATCATGCCCACTCCGGTTTCCAACCAGTTGGGGACGGGGGTGCGGGAGACGGCTCCTGCGCCAGTGCGTACCGTAGCGCCCGCCCGCGAAACTTGGGACGATGATGCGTGGGAAGAGCCCGCCGCTCGCCCTATGCGCGAACCGTTGCGTCAGCGCCAAGCTGAGCCCGAGTATTACGAGGGCGATGGCGGTTGGCAAGAGGCACCCGAGGCACCCTACAAGCCTCAAGAAGCGGTGTATGACGTGGAGTACGAGGATGCCCTAGAGGACGATGTTTGGGAAGATGACGACAATCCCGAACCCTATCGTGCACCTCAGGTCAATATTCCCGAGCGCCAGCGCGTTGTGGAATACGAAGAAGAAGATTACTAAGTAGGGCTTAGCCCTTATTCCCCAGCCCCTTCTCCCAAATTTGGGGGAAGGGGAGCTTTTTATGGAGAGCTTTAGGTGCCTTCATAAGCGTATGAAGAATCACGGCCAAGCAAGGATGAATTCAGGATTTCGATAAGATGACGGATTTTGCAAACAAAACGGTATTGGTCACGGGGGCTTCTGGGGGCATTGGACGGGCGACTGCGATCGCCTTTGCCAATGCTGGGGCAACTGTAGCCCTGCACTATCACCAGCGATCAGATGCTGCTGAGCACATTCGAGCTGCGCTACCTGGTACCGGGCATATCACGGTTCAAGCCGACTTGACCGATCCAGCAGCAGTGGAACAGATGGTAAATGGGGCGATCGCCCACCTCGGCTACCTTGACATCTTGGTGAACAACGCGGGCATCTACCAGGAGCAGCCGATTGACCAGACCACCTATGCTGACTGGCAAGCCTTGTGGCACGCTACGCTCAACACCAATCTGTTAGGAGCCGTCAACACCGCCTACTGCACCGCCCAACACATGATGACTCGCCGCCAAGGCCGCATCATCAACATCACCTCGCGTGGGGCCTTCCGAGGCGAACCCAACGCCCTCGCATACGGAGCCAGCAAAGCGGGTCTCAACTCCTTCAGCCAATCCCTAGCGCAAACGTTGGCCCCTTACGGCATTAGCGTTATGGCCGTGGCTCCTGGTTTTGTGGAAACCGACATGGCTCGCAGCGTTCTAGAAGGCCCCAACGGAGATGTCATTCGCCACCAAAGCCCCATGGGTCGCGTCGCCAAGCCCGAAGAAGTCGCCTACACGGTGCTGTTCTTGGCCAACGATGCGTCGGAGTTTTTGACCGGGGCGATCGTAGATGTGAATGGAGCCAGTTATTTGCGATCGTGAGAGGGATTTTAGCTTGTGGATTGTGGATTGATGTGTAGAAACTCGCGTATGTGGGTTAGCGCGGCTAAGTTGCGTGACTTAGCTGCGCGACTACTCCCTTAAAGAGCCACCTCGGGGACATCACCCCACAAACTGTTGGGAAACCCGAACGCTCCCAGCCTGCCCCGACTGTTCCCAGTCACTAAGATCGAAACAGGGTCAGGAACGAAAAGTCTGATGCAGAGAGGCTGCCTGACCGATGTATTTGTGGAAGGAGAACGGCAATGGCTGACTCGATGCGGGACAAGATTTCGAGCGAATTGCAAAAGGCAAAAGCTGAGGGAAGCTTACGAGCCGATCGCATTAAAGCAATTGTGAGAGAAGCGATTGCCTTGGCGCTGGGCGAGTTAAAAGAAGGGTCGGGAGAAGTGGGCGGAATTGCGCGCGACGCCGTTTCCGTTGTGGTGGCAGAAATGAAAGACAAAGGCCAGGATACGGCTGAGAACCTCCGTGGAGCGGTAGAAGGTGCCGTTGAGGGCATTAGCGCCAAGCGCAAAGCATCGATCGCCCAAACTCAGCAGCAAATCGACACCCTGCAAGCCCAAATTGTTGACGAGCAGGCTCAACTGGAATCGGAAGTGAACGGCGCCCTAGTGAAAATTGAAACCACCTCCGACGAAGTGCCCTCTGATGTGAAACGCCTACTGGAACAGACAATCGCCACTGTAAGGGATAGTGAAGCCTTTGATGTAATGCTGCAACAATATGCCCGTTTGAAAGCCAAACTGGCCGTGCTGGATGCCAACCTCGCCGCCCGCTATGGCGATCGCTACGACGACGTAAAAGCGCATCTCGAGAACGCCAAAGCCTGGTACGAGCGCACCCGCACCCAACTAGAATCTGGCGAACCCCATCCCGTACAAACCAAGTATGTAGAAGTGGATCGCAAGATCGGTGAATTGGGAACCGCGATCGCCAAAAAAGAAAAGCACGTCAAAGAACTGCTCAAAGACCTCTGGAACACCGTCACCCATATTTAACAGGACTTATGCATGGTGTTGCGGATAAGGTGCTTCGCACCCCACCCACAACACCAACACATCAGATCTAATGGGCTTGCGTAAGTTCTGTTTAAGTTTGTCGGTTCCATACCGAAGTCTTCATGCCAGTTTTCGCGACAACCTAGCCTGTAAAACGCGAATCAAATAGCTTACAAAGCCCGCGCACTGCGCGGGCTTTTGTTTTTGAGAGACAACTCCAACCCGCTACCCTCACCCAGTACCGCCCCAACCATCAACCTGATCCAACCCCAACCGATGCGAAGCGACCTCCCACCTCCCACCGATAACCCCTTGCCGAGGGGAGGTCTGGAGGGGACGGGCTGCCGTCCTCTCCAGTCAGGGGGTTTGGGGGGCGACGCGCCCCCAAGCGAGACCTTGAATCCCAACTGTTGACGCTGCTAACGTGCCCCCCTCAACAGCGAAAGAGATCCGTCTCAGAGCCATGACAAAGAGACAAACCCCCAAACAGTTCTTGCTGGATAAACACCTGCGATCGCCCTTTGTTGCATTCTTGAAGCAATCCTGCTCCCCACCAAACACCCGCTATACGGTGATGTTCTAGACGTGTGGTTATTGGTTGTGGAAGGGGTGCATCGCACCCCT
>NZ_JBNXVR010000089.1:0-1521 GCF_050565595.1 Leptolyngbya sp. AN02str
CTCGAGTTTGGACTAATTCTGTAAAAGAAGGCAGTCAATGAGAGCCACTGACTGCCGTAAGGTCAATGAAGTACTTTAATGACATTGACCCTATGATGTTCAAACACCTTCAAGACTTTCGTCAAACGCTGTACAACAGTCTTGGCAATGCTAGGGATGCCCTCTTTGACCTAATGGATGCGGTGCTAGTGAGTGGGTGCATCCTGTCGTTTGTGAGTCTGTCGCAAAGCCCAGTGTTTCGTCGGCAATGGTCGAGCACCTACGCCGCCCTTCACGATGGTCGCCTGCGACGGGCGAAGGTGTTCAAAGTGCTGGTGCAAGAGATTCCAAAGGTCGGGCAACCGGTACTGGCGGGGGATGTGAGCGACTGGAAGCGTCCTTCTGCCAAGCACTTGAAAGATCGCACCTTCAGCGGTGGCTCAGGCAAAGCCGTGAGTGTGGGACACCGCTACAGTACCTTAGCCTGGATTCCCGAGGGGAGTGGCAGTTGGGCGTTGCCCTTGCGTCATGAGCGGTTGACGAGCTTTGAGACCGCCGCGAGTAAAGCCGCCTTTCAGCTCAAACAAGTGGTGCGCCATCTCGGTGTCCGTCCCTTAGGGGTCTATGACCGGGGCTATGGCAATGCCAGCTTTGTCAATCAGACGGCAGGGATTGAGACCGACCTATTGCTACGGTTGGCCTCCAACCGATGTGTGTATGGTGCCCCCCCGGTCTACAAAGGACGAGGGGCCCCGATGAAGCATGGGCACAAGATGACGCTCAATGACCCACTCACGTGGGCATCTCCCACCGAGTGCCAAGAGGTTGAGCATCCCAAACTGGGGCGAGTGCGCCTCACCCGGTGGAGCCAGTACCATTTCCAGAAATCGCCCAAGCGTCCGATGGAGATCCTGCGGGTGGAGGTGGTGGAACCGCCCCCCGGGAAAAAACGAGCGTTGCCCCCATTATGGTTAGCCTGGTTAGGGCAGACGATGCTGCCACTAGAGACCCTCTGGCTCAGTTACCTGCGCCGCTTTGCTCTGGAGCATTGGTATCGCTTTGCCAAGCAGAGGTTATATTGGACACAGCCTCAGTTCAGTAGTGTGCAGGCAACGGAACGCTGGAGTGCCCTGATGCCGTGGCTCACCTGGCAACTTTGGCTGGCTCGTTCGGAGTGTCGTGACCATCCTCTGCCCTGGCAATCCGCTCAAGAGAAACTCTCTCCAGGTCGGGTGGCACAAGCGTTTGCGAGCATTCTAGCGGCGATTGGCACACCGGCAGTTGCTCCCAAACCTCGCGGAAAATCTCCCGGTCGTGCTCCCGGACATCACCCACCTGCCCGAATCGGCTATCCGACGGTCAAAAAACGAGTGTCCAAACAGAAGAAATCCGAGCAATCCCTGAGCCCTCCAACGGCAGCAACTGCTTAAGTTTAGTCGGTTTGAGCTATCCTCCGTTTGCCCCAACTTCATCTTGCAGGTGAGGCAATCTACCATGTCACCCAATCGAGCAGTCCGAGAACCAACTTAGTCCAAACTCGAG
>NZ_JBNXVR010000014.1:0-138532 GCF_050565595.1 Leptolyngbya sp. AN02str
CAATAACACCCGCAATCAGTCCCAAGTGGTCCAAGTTCTCGATCTGCAAGGGGGCGATCCTAACTCGTCTCCCTCAGCTTATCCCCACTCCCTTTAATTCCCAGAGCAACCTGCGGAATGTCGGCTTCAAGAATGTTTGAGCTGTCAAAAAAAAGCTTTCATCTCTCAACTTCATCTCCCAAGTTTGGGAAGAAGTTTAGTTTGACGGTGTTGACCGAATAACACGAGCTGGGCGGCCATTTCTATGGCGGACTGGTCACGGGCGATCGCATCCAGGGTGAAATTTAGGTTTACAGCAAGGAGTAGAAATGACCAACCGGCCCTTGTCCATGGCCAATGCGCAAGGAGTGCAGCAATGCATGAGTGACATAATGCTTGGCAACCTGTACCGATTCCATGAGCGATCGCCCAAGCGCCAGGTTCGCTGCGATCGCCGCCGACAGGGTGCAGCCTGTGCCATGGGTATCCACCGTATCGATGGTTTGCGTGTGTAGCACCTCGAAGCGATCGCCCTCGATCAGCACATCAACTCCGCGCAGGTCGCCCGTCATACCGCCACCCTTCACCAACACCGCACTTGGCCCCAGCGATTGAATTGCTTTTGCAGCAGCCTTCATGTCATCCAGTGTGTTAATTTCCTGTCCGCTGAGCATTTGGGCTTCGTAGCGATTGGGGGTCAGGATCGTAGCCAAGGGGATGAGCCGCTGGCGCAACGTGGCGATCGCCACATCATCAATCAACTGGGCACCCGTGCGCGACACCATGACTGGATCGACGACCAAATTGGGCAGCGCCAGCTGTTCGGCTTGCTCGGCTACCGCAGCAATAATGCCAGAGTTGAGTAACATACCCGTTTTGACCCCATGAACCCCAATGTCACTAATGACGGCCGTCATTTGAGCGACGACTGCTTCTGGGGGCAGCGCATCCACCCGCGTTACTCCCTGCGTATTTTGCGCGGTAATGCAGGTTAGGGCGCTTGTGCCATGTACCCGATGAAAGGAGAATGTTCGCAAATCGGCCTGAATGCCAGCTCCACCGCCGCTATCAGAACCAGCAATGGTCATTGCAATGCGAATGTTGGGATCGGGAGTTGCCGCCATGGATCGTGCAAGGGTAAATCAGGTCACTTTTCATCCTATAGCAATCGCTCGGTGGCTTTGTTGAATTGAGAAATGCTGGATTCGCAGATGGATTCGCACTGTGAAGCGCCCTTGGGATTCTAAAATTGTTAGGGAACTCTTCGTGGTGGATAGTAGACCGTGGCTTTCAATGTAGGTTTGTTGGGTTTGGGAACCGTTGGTGCAGGCACAGCAGAAATTCTGCTGAACCCAGAATTGCGTCATCCCCTGCTGAGCGAGATTGCAATTACTCGGGTGGGCGTGCGATCGCTCGACAAGCCCCGTCCTATTGAGCTGCCTCAAAACCTGCTCACCACAAATCTGGATGACATTGTGACCGACCCCACCATTGATATTGTGGTGGAGGTCATCGGTGGGCTAGAGCCGGCGCGATCGCTAATCTTAAAGGCGATCGCCAATGGTAAGCATGTGGTTACCGCCAACAAAGCCGTCATTGCCCGCTACAGCGAAGAAATCTTTGATGCAGCTAATGCCGCAGGCGTGTATGTCATGATTGAGGCGGCCGTTGCAGGTGGCATCCCGGTCATTCAGCCGCTCAAGCAATCGCTTAGCGTCAACCGCATTCAGCGCATTACCGGCATTGTCAACGGCACCACCAACTACATCCTTACACGCATGCAGCGCGAGGGAGCCGACTTTGGTGAGGTGCTGGCCGATGCCCAGCGGCTAGGCTACGCCGAGGCCGATCCCACCGCCGACGTTGATGGCCTGGATGCGGCTGATAAAATTGCCATTCTCGCCTCGCTAGCCTTTGGTGGCCGCATCAAGCTGGATGATGTTTATTGTGAAGGCATTCGCCACATTAGCGCTGCCGATATTGCCTACGCTGAAAAATTGGGTTTTGTGATTAAGCTGCTGGCAACGGCGCTGCGCGAACCGCCCGCCAGTCCAGAGGACACCACCGATCATCTTCAAGTGCGGGTGCACCCAACCCTGCTTCCCAAAACCCATCCCCTTGCCAGCGTGAACGATGTGTACAACGCAATTTTGGTTGAGGCCGATCCGGTCGGTCAGGTGATGCTGTTTGGTCGGGGGGCTGGTATGGGGCCGACCGCCAGCGCCGTTGTATCGGATATCCAAAATATTGTGGCGTTGCTCAAGTCTTCGGGCCGCAATCCTGACGAGCTGCATCCGCTGTTGGCCTGCATTCACGAGCATTACTGCACTATTAGCCCCATGGATGAATTGGTTACTCGGTTCTATGCGCGCTTTTTAACGCAAGACATGCCGGGTGTGATTGGCAAAATTGGCACTTGCTTTGGCCAGCATGATGTGAGTTTGGAATCGGTGGTGCAAATCGGTTTCCAAAATAATTTGGCCGAAATTGTGGTGGTTACTCACGATGTGCGTGAAGGCAATTTTCGTGCTGCCTTGGCCGATATTCGATCGCTCCAGGGTTTGGCCGAAATCCCGAGTGTGCTAAGGGTGCTGTAGGGTGCTTGCTTCATTCCCTACCTTTGGTGGCGATCGCATCAAGAATCGAGAGCTAGCATTTCACAACTCTATTGATAAAGTTGTGAAATCTGGAATCCTTTATTGCGGTATGGGTCACCATAGTTTCTTGCCGAATAGCCTTTTGCTGCATGAATCGTTGTGCGGTTCCGTCGGGCAACGATTCATGCAGTAGCTCTCCATTAAGTTGCTGCAATCCGTGTTTACTGTCCGCTCCAAAGTGCTGGCATATCAAAACTGATGCGATCGCATTGGGTTCATCCATGCTTGATTGAAATCTCAGGATACGATCAGTTCTTTGCGATGCGATCGCCGTCATCTGCTAAAAGTTAGATCTTTGCGATATTCATGACAAGTAATATTGATGACACTTAATTGCGCGATTCTACGGAGTTTAGCCTTTAATAACATTTACATTGTGATGAATTCATCATCAAGTTTTATCAAAAAAAACGTCTCTCACCATAAGGTTTAGTGATAAAAAATCTCTTTATGATTGATCCCCAGAATCCTGAAGTTGGTAGGTTGGGCGATCGCCAAGACCCTTGTTTAGTAAGGACTCAAAGGTTTGTTTCAGCCTAGGTTTTAGGGCGTTTAATCAATACATCCTATCCAAAACATAGATTAAGTATTTGATTAAGGTTTTCAAAAAAACAACAAAAAATCAAGAACGAGTAAGTCAAAATAAGAGAATGCTAAATCGTTTTTGAAAATTCCCAAATTTCAGAAATTTCAGCCCAAAACTTGACCAAATCTATATCTCGCGAGACACTTGTTGCAGCGTAAATATGAGCCAAAATGCCCATAGCTACATCATTTTGGGTTCGACTTGGTAATCATCTTTACATTCTTGTGGAGGAGTGATGGTGAAATCTACTTTACTAATCAAACAGGTTCTTCTTGCATGTAGCATTGCCATCTCGGCATTCGTATCTAGCCAATCGGCTAGTCATGCAGACACGATTGAATCTTTAGAAGCGCAAAATTCTCCCAGCTCGGCACAAACCCTGCCAGCGGTTGAATCTACCCCCTTGGTTCCCGAAGCAACACCTTCCTTAACTGAACAGCCCACACTAGAGCAAACCCAGCAAGCATCGGAGCAGCTAAATTCTGAGCCCGTTGCCTCTGAATCCGTTGCATCAGAAGCGGCAGAATTGCCAAATGCCCCAGATTCTGCGATGGGTGTTGAGCCCATGGAAGCGCCCGCAGAAGCTACCGCCGAAGTGATGCCTGCCACAACTCCAGCCGATGCAGTCAGTGCAGAGCCTAATGCGCCAACGGCTGCTGAAGCACCGAGTGAAATCTACCTGAACCCCTCGATTCAAACTCCGACGGGAACTGCAGCCGACCTTTTGGCTGAGCCTGTTGTGCCATCCCTGACCCCAATGACTATCTCTGAGCCTGGTGTGCTGGAAGAGTCTCAGCCAATTCGCCAAGCTCAAACCTTTGGTCAGCTTGAGCGTCGATTCACGTTTAGCTACATTGGTGTCGGAGCCAACATCGGCATTACTGGCGATCCGGCCTTGGGAGATACCAGCTTTGCTGTTCTCAGCAAGATTGCCCTCAATCCATACCTTTCGGCTCGTCCTAGTGCTCTATTTGGCGACGATGTTTCTTTCCTACTGCCTGTAACCTATGATTTTGCGATCGCTGAGCCAGGTGGCTTTGCTCCGTTCGTGGGTGGTGGTTTGGCGATCAGCACAGGCGATGGAGAGGCGTTAGATCTATTGCTGACCGCAGGTCTTGATGTGCCTGTTACGGATACAGTAGCCCTAACAGCCAGCGCAAATATTGCCCCGTTCGACACGTTTGACTTTGGAGTATTGCTAGGGGTCAGCTATATCTTTGACTCTCGTACCGTTGTTACGCGATCGGGGCAAGCGGTTGTTTCCGATACGGTCGATGAAGTGACCGATGCTGCTGGAAACGTGATCGCTCAACTGCCTGCTGGCCGCTCGGTGAATCCTAGCTTTATCGGTGTTGGTGGCAATATTGGCATTGGTGGAGATACTGCCCTATCGGATAGTAGCTTTGCCGTGGTCAGCAAATTTACGATCGCTGACTATGTTTCTTTACGTCCTTCACTGTTGATTGGCGATAGTGTCACAGCTCTGGTACCGGTGACCTACGATTTTGCCCCTATCCGAACCGAGTATATTACGCTTGCTCCTTATCTTGGGGCAGGTTTTGCGGTTACCTTTGACGATGACAGCGAATTTGATTTGCTCCTGTCCGGCGGGCTTGATATCCCCGTTACAGATCAAATTGCTGTGACAACCGGAATCAATTTTGCAGTGCTGGATAGCTTCGATATTGGAGCCTTAATCGGTATTGTTTACACATTTGATCCTTTCTAAGTACCCCGACACCATTAAAACCAGACCTTAAAACTTTGTGCCGACCGCTTAGCGATCGGCACAAAGTTTTAAGATTTTATGTTGTTCTAATGGCTCATCACTGAATTAACGAACGGTGGGCTTTTTATTGCATCCTTCGGCTTTCTCAATCTTGTCGTGCCCACTGTAGACAGCATAAGTGCGATGCACATATGCTGTCGGCATCGCACTCTTAATCGCACTCTCACATATCGCCATAAAAACATCAGCCAACTGATAACGAGATTGGCTGGTGGTTACAATTTCTTTTCCATTGAAAATAGATGTAGCGGACAAGATGCGATCGCCCCTTAAGTTTGTCACTCAGGTGAGCAGCATTGCCTAGGCAGAGGGCATGAGCTGCGACT
Organism: Leptolyngbya sp. AN02str; assembly: GCF_050565595.1. NCBI lineage: Bacteria > Bacillati > Cyanobacteriota > Cyanophyceae > Leptolyngbyales > Leptolyngbyaceae > Leptolyngbya > Leptolyngbya sp. AN02str. The sequence goes on from NZ_JBNXVR010000014.1 coordinate 5,338, forward strand.
CTGCAATGATTTTTAGTTCCAAGTATGAGACGAGTTGGCATCGGACCTTGCCCCAACTAGTTGCGTTCGTGAGCCATCTCACGAATCAAAGGAATGCGGGAGCGAATGTAGTCACTCACGAGATACTCGTCTTTGGAGTTGAGGTTTTGGTCATGCCTGAACTGATTGACAAGCCACCGTTCTAGGCTGTTGTCGTCTAAGTTGAGCAGGACACTAGATTGAGTGTCTTCGATGAAAGACCAAAACCGATGAATCAGAAAAGGAGTCATTGATTGACCTCCTTAAGGTTTTCTTTATATTCGTTTATACCATAACGGTATTTTCAGAACTGTGGATTAGGCAACACACAAGTCGATACAACTCGATGAAAGCTGTAATATTTCGATAGTGTTCCTTAAAGTTTTGTCTGCTGTTCCGTGATGTTGTGTGATGTTGTGCCGTGGGACGAGCAGCCGTCATGGCAATTATTGGTCAAAGAGATGTGGTTTCCTGTTCTTGGATCGACATTGACACCGTTCACAGTATGGTGGGGTTCATGAACAAAAATGTGTCTTAGGATAGGTTTCGCCTTGAAGCTTGCGCACACCTAATGTGGGCTTAAGTTGGATTTTACATAATCTTGCATGGGGTTCATCACTGGTGCTTTCTATTGTGGACGGACGGGGGAAACCTGTGTGTCGCTAGAGATGAAGCGATGCATGTTGTAATCAACAGCAATTCAACTTGTAAAGTAAGAATTCAATTCTCTAACTATTCACCGCATTTGTTTTGTTCGTCTACAAAGCCTTTGGCTGATTGCACTCGACAACGTCTCTCTGCACATGAATGGACGATCGCACCATGGTTTGATAGAAAGCAATTGATGAGGGCGATCGCTCTTGTCTGTCGATGGGAAACACACCATCATCAATCATCAGCATGTCCAGAGCGGCTTTGAATAAGAAAGAACAAAAAACGGGTTTGCAATTAAAGCAAACCCGTTTCTGTTGCCTGTAGTACTCAACCCATGAGGTCTTCGCAGGCATGAATCAACTAACATTAATCAAGCGATCGCAGCACGCTCGACAACATTCCTATCAGTTGATCAATGTGATGAGTTTCGATAATGAGCGGTGGCGACAAAGCGATAATATCGCCAGTAGTGCGAATCAGTAATCCTGCTTCATACGCCCGCAAAAACGCCTCAAATGCTCTAGCTCCAGGCTTCCCAGGTCTAGATTCTAGTTCAATGCCTGCCACCAGGCCAATGTTCCGAATGTCTATCACATGGGGCAAATCTTTGAGGGAATGCACTGCATTTTGCCAGTAGTCAGCAAGATCATGTCCTCGTTGGAACAATCCTTCTTCTTCGTAAATATCGAGCGTGGCCAAAGCTGCTGCACATGCCATTGGATGGCCCGAATAGGTATAGCCATGGAACAGCTCGATAGCATTATCCGGCCCATGCATAAACGCTTCGTAAATGTGCTTGCGCACAAACACCGCCCCCATGGGTATCGTACCGTTGGTAATGCCCTTGGCTACAGTAATCATGTCGGGCAACACGTCAAAATGCTCGGCTGCAAAGGGGCTACCCAACCGACCAAAGCCTGTAATCACTTCATCAAAAATCAGCAAAATTCCATGCTTATCGCAGATTTGGCGTAGACGCTGCAAATAGCCTTTGGGCGGAATTAATACGCCTGTTGAACCTGCAACAGGCTCGACGATGACAGCGGCAATGTTAGAGGCATCATGCAGGGCAACCAATCGTTCCAATTCATCTGCCAAATGGGCGCCCCATTCTGGCTGGCCCTGGCTAAAGGCATTGTGCTCCAAATTGTGGGTGTGAGGTAGGTGATCAACTCCATTCAGCAAACTGCCAAAAAACTTGCGGTTGGGGCCAATGCCGCCAACGGAAATACCGCCAAAGTTGACCCCGTGGTAGCCGCGCTCGCGTCCAATCAAGCGTTGGCGTGTGCCTTGTCCTGTTACACGATGGTAGGCGATCGCAATCTTAAGGGCTGATTCTACGGCTTCGGAGCCAGAGTTAGCATAGAACACATGGTTCAAGTCCCCGGGTAGCATGTTGGCTAAGCGCGTTGCTAACTCAAACGGGCCAGGATGCCCCATTTGAAATGTAGGCCCAAAGTCCAGCGTAGCAGCTTGCTTGCTCACGGCTTCTACAATGCGAGTTCGACAGTGGCCTGCGTTGACACACCACAGTCCTGCGGTGCCATCTAACACCTGTCGTCCATCTTCGGTGGTGTAGTGCATATCCTTGGCAGACACAAAGATACGCGGATTGGACTTGAACTGACGGTTTGCGGTAAACGGCATCCAAAATGCATCTAGTTCAGGACGTTGCCCAGCCGTCAGTTCCGAATGAGTTAGTTCTTGTACCATAATGGTTCACTCGTTGTATTGCTTAGTTTTACCTAAAGCGAAAAGCATAAACGGATTAAAATTGTCAGCAATTTCTAACAGAAACAACGCTTTGATTCGGCTATTTTCTCCACACAAATCCATAGAAAAAACTGTGGAATTGCAAGGATTTCTAGGTGATCAACGGCGAAAGTTTGGTAAAAGGATGTCTGAAAAGTCCAAAAATCGCTCACCCTTCGGGAAGCGCAACGCTCTACATCCCCCAGCCCCTTCTCCCAAATTTGGGAGAAGGGGAGCTGCAAACCCTTTCCCCTCTCCCAAATTTGGGAGAGGGGAACACAAAGGGTAAGGACAATACACGAAGCTTTAGGCACTTTTCAGATGTCCTCTAAGGCGTAGAACTGTCCAAGCGTGCTGATGCTGGCTATTCTAACCTTCGGGCGATCGCTTTGCCTGTGCAACGAATCAGCGATTAACAATTTTCAACTATGCATGGTTACAAAAAGCGGTGGAAGAACAACTCTTCCACCGCTTTCTAGAACCAATCTATGGGTTCAATTTGGTTGAATCGGGCGATCGCTATTCAGCACCTTGCGGGAGCAATTCCCGCTTCTCGCCCGGAGAAACCTTGACTACGCCATCATCACCCACGTCTACCAGGGCAACATCGCCATTCTGAATCCGACCCGATAGAATCTCTTCGGCTAGCGAGTCCTCTAGCAGGCGCATAATGGCTCGACGTAGTGGACGCGCTCCGTAGCTGGGGTTGTACCCTTCTTCTACCAATCGATCCTTAAACTTCTCGGTAACTTCTAGGGTAATGCCCTGCTCGCTCAAGCGTCCGGTCACTTCCTTCAGCAGAATGTCGGCGATATGCTTCACCTCATCCTTCGTGAGCTGACGGAAGACAATGATCTCATCGACCCGGTTGAGGAATTCAGGACGGAAGTATTGCTTCAGTTCCTCATTCACCAACGAGCGAATGCGATTGTATTGAGACTCGGAAGGCGCATCGGTCGAGAAGTCGAAACCGAGGCCACCACCACCTTTTTCGATCACCTTCGAACCAATGTTCGAGGTCATGATCAGCAGCGTGTTCTTAAAGTCCACTGTACGCCCCTTGGCATCGGTCAAGCGACCATCTTCCAGGATTTGCAGCAGCATGTTGAACACGTCGGGGTGTGCTTTTTCGATTTCGTCGAACAGCACTACGGTGTAGGGACGACGGCGTACAGCCTCAGTTAGCTGGCCACCTTCGTTGTACCCAACGTAACCCGGAGGAGAACCGATGAGTTTGGAGACGGTGTGGCGCTCCATGTACTCCGACATATCCAGACGAATCATGGCGTCTTCGGAGCCAAAGAAGTAAGCAGCCAGAGCCTTTGTTAGCTCCGTCTTACCAACCCCGGTAGGACCAGAGAAGATGAAGCTAGCAATCGGACGGTTGGGGTTCTTCAATCCCACCCGTGCCCGACGAATGGCGCGTGATACGGCCTTCACGGCTTCATCCTGACCAATGATGCGACCATGGAGAGTATCTTCCATATGCAGCAGCTTCTCGGATTCGGTTTCCGTCAGCTTGTTGACGGGAACGCCTGTCCAGGAGGCTACAATTTGGGCGATGTCCTCTTCAGTCACCACAGGCGATGCATCTTCGCCATCGGTTGATTCTGTCTTCTTGGTTTGAGCGATCGACCGAATCTCAGCCTTGATCTCCATTTCGCGATCGCGCAGTTCGCCAGCCCGGTCAAAGTCTTGAGAACGCACAGCGTCGTCCTTATCCTTCAACACTTGACGTAACTCTTTATCTAACTCTTTGGCTGCCGGAGGAAGCTGGGAGTTAATTAGGCGCACTCGAGACCCGGCCTCGTCGATCAAGTCGATGGCCTTGTCCGGCAGGTAGCGATCGCTAATGTAGCGATCAGAGAGCTTGGCAGCAGCTTCCAGGGCTTCGTCTGAAATTTTGAGCTTGTGGTGCTGCTCGTAGCGATCGCGCAGACCCCGCAAAATCTCAATCGTTTCATCCACCGTGGGTTCGCCCACCATCACCGGCTGGAAGCGGCGCTCTAGCGCAGCATCTCGCTCAATGTGCTTACGGTACTCATCCAGCGTGGTGGCACCGATACACTGCAGCTCACCCCGAGCCAGCGCTGGCTTGAGAATGTTGGCAGCGTCGATGGCTCCTTCCGCAGCACCTGCGCCGATCAGCGTATGAACCTCGTCAATCACCAGAATGACATTCCCCGCTTGGCGAATCTCATCCATGATTTTCTTCAGGCGCTCTTCAAACTCACCTCGATATTTGGTGCCTGCAACCAGTAAACCAATATCCAGCGTAACCACGCGCTTTTCTTCCAAAATGTCAGGCACATCGCCATTGGCAATGCGCTGAGCCAAACCTTCGGCGATCGCCGTTTTACCGACACCGGGCTCACCAATGAGCACGGGGTTGTTTTTCGTGCGTCTGCCCAGAATCTGAATTACACGCTCAATTTCTTTCTGACGACCAACCACTGGGTCAAGCTTCCCTTCCCCAGCCATTTGCGTCAGGTTTGAACCAAACTCATCCAGGGTCGGGGTTTTGGTGCGTCCTTGGCTGCCGCCGGTCGAAACTTCCGCAGTTTCACCCAGCATACGGATCACCTGAGTTCGAACCTTCGTTAAGTCAACCCCTAGGTTTTCAAGCACTCGGGCTGCAACACCTTCCCCTTCTCGAATTAATCCCAACAGAAGATGCTCGGTGCCAATGTAGTTGTGACCCAGCTGGCGAGCTTCTTCCAAAGACAATTCCAGAACTCGCTTGGCTCGAGGCGTAAACGGAATCTCGACAGCGACGAAACCAGAGCCACGCCCGATAATTTTCTCAACTTCAATACGAGCGTCTTTCAGGTTGACACCCATCGATTTGAGCACTTTGGCGGCGACGCCGGTCCCTTCTCCAATCAGACCCAGGAGGATCTGTTCTGTACCTACAAAGTTGTGACCCAGGCGACGTGCTTCTTCCTGGGCAAGCATGATCACCTTAATGGCTTTCTCTGTGAAGCGTTCAAACATGGCGGTCTATATCACCTGCTGCGTGCCGGTACGCTGATTCTAGCATAGGGTACAGCGAATCAATCTGCTGACGCGGAGGTAACAGCAGACCGATGATCCCATCATTTTGGGGGTAAGGGGTGTTGGAGACGAAACTTAAGGGCGAAGCCAGGCAAGCTAACCGTTGATTAATCAAGCCTTTACCTGACGTGAGAGAAAGTGTTGCGCAAACGATCGCAACCCCGTAGGCAATAGTGCTTAGAAGTGTGGGTTTCTGTCAAGAGGAAGATTCAGGTTTTTTGAATAATGCCGGGTCCAGGTTCAGATGCCAGCCCGATTGATGCAGGCGATCGCTCACCTGAAGCTGCCACTGAGCCAACGTTGTATCAAAATCTGGCCTCTTTAAACTGTTGTTCCACAAAATGAGCGCATCTTCTTCGGGATTTTGGTAGTAGCGTTTGCGTGTACCAACCGACTGGAAGCCAAACTTTTGATAGAGGGCGATCGCAGCCGTATTGGAAGGACGCACCTCTAGTGTGGCCCATGACATGCCCTGCTGTTGCCCCGCACCCAACAGCGACCACAGCATTGCCTGACCTAGCCCCTGCCCACGATAGACCGGGTCAACCATCAGGATCGTAATGTGGGCTTCTTCCAAAATCATCCACAAGCAGCCCAGCGCCACCAGAGCAGAATGAGAAACACTGCTTAGACCGTGAGAGGCTTCGTTGAATGCAGGTGTTGGATAAGAGGGGTAGATTTGAGCTGTCTTGCCAGAGGTAAGATTTGCAGCTTCCAGCCGTTGTGAGCCAATGCCTTCTTGTCGCATTTCGACCGGGTTCGTCGTTTGCAACGTCAACAACACCGCATTGGAGCTGTCTAGTTCGCGCTGATAGCCCTCCGCAGTCCACAGCCCACCCAAACACCGTTGATCAAGCTCGACTGCTGCTAACACCTGGTCAGCCGTGAGCGGTTGCAACACAAGATTTCTCACAACACTTCCCGCTGGATGTGGCTTTATGCACAGCCCTGGATTGTACACTAGGTAAAGATTAAGCTGCCATTTAAAAGCTAAATTCGGTCTGAACCGTGACAACCGAATCTAGGATGGCGATTTTGTGTTCTAGCTTAACCCTTATTGCCTGTTCTCAATTTTAAGGATAACGACCCGATGGTATCGACTCCTCTAGCCGTCAGTGAAAATTCTGGCCTTCAGTATTTGCCCAATGTTACTCCAGAGGCTCCATCGCCCAACCAGCACTTAATGCCGCTGACGGCTCGGGTCAACGAGCACGATCATCTTGAAATTGGTGGCTGTGATGTGGTCACGTTGGTACAGCAGTTTGGTTCGCCACTTTATATTTTGGATGAGGAAACGCTGCGAACGGCTTGCCGCCAGTACCGGGATGCGTTTCGGCAGCATTATCCCGGTGAGTCGCTGGTGATTTATGCCTCGAAGGCATGGAACTGTTTGGCGGTGTGTGCGATCGCTGCCAGTGAAGGGTTGGGCATTGATGTTGTATCTGCTGGAGAGCTGCACACTGCCCTAACCGCAGGAGTTGATCCCAGCAAAATTTACGTGCATGGTAATAACAAGTCGGTGGATGAGCTGAAGATGGCGATCGCCGCGAACGTCACCATTGTGGCCGACAACTGGCTTGAGCTAGAAACCTTGGCTCAGCTTGAGAGCGATGGTCCTATCCGCATCATGCTACGGCTAACGCCAGGGATTGAGTGCCATACTCACGAATACATTCGCACGGGCCACCTAGATAGTAAGTTTGGCTTTGATCCCGACCAGTTGGAGTCGGTCTTTGAATTTGTGAGTCAGCATCCCAACCTCAACTGTATTGGTTTGCATGCTCACATCGGCTCGCAAATTTTTGAGCTACAGCCCCACCAAGATTTGGGTGGCGTGATGGTGCAGTGGCTCCTCAAAGCGGCAGAGTATGGCCTTACGATTGAGGAACTGGACATTGGTGGTGGACTGGGCATTCGCTATACCGAGTCTGATGATCCTCCAAGTATTGACCAGTGGGCTAAGGTTGTCTGCCAAGCTGTGGCTAAAGCTTGCCAAGAGCGAGGTATTGCACTGCCTAAGCTGATTGCAGAACCTGGGCGATCGCTGATTGGATCGGCCTGTGTTACGGCTTACACCATGGGTAGCCAAAAAACGATCCCCAGCATTCGCACGTATGTGACGGTGGATGGCGGCATGTCGGATAATCCGCGCCCGATCACCTATCAGTCGCTGTATCGCACCGTTGTGGCCAACAAAATGTCGGCACCCATGACGGAAACCGTGGCCATCGCCGGAAAGCATTGCGAATCGGGCGACATTTTGATCAAACAAGCTCAACTTCCCAGCACCACCCCTGGTGATATTCTCGTCGTCATGGGAACGGGAGCATACAATTACAGCATGGCCTCAAACTACAATCGTCTGACCCGTCCGGCGGCAGTCCTCGTTTCCCAAGGCGAAGCCAACGTCATTTTGCAACGAGAAACCCTTGCCGATCTCATCCGTCACGACTGTTTGCCTGAGCGCCTGTCCCAATCAACGAGCGAATGATGTTTGGAGCTTAGCCCTCCTCCAAACGGATGGTTATGTTTGGGTTCTACCCAGTGCAACGGTAGAACCCTCGATCGGATGTTTTCCTGATTTCCTTGCATGATGCGGTATTGCTTGCTGTTACTGTTGACCATTGCCTCAGTGGTTAAGCGTCTATCGCTGACGATTCGGGCTTAAGATCAAATCCAAACCAATCTGATGGGTTCTCTGCTTAACCAATGGCTGACAAATCTGGGCTGGATTCTGTCCCCGCAGTTTTTAGTTGATCTGGCCCTTGTTCTGGTGTTGACCTACATGGTGTTGGTCATTATCGGCGATCGCCGTACCCTGTGGATGGTTCGCGGCCTGATTGTGCTTATGTTCGCCTCGGCACTGAGCAACGCCCTACAACTGCGACTGCTTAGCTTTGTTTTAGAAAAATTAGTGATTGGCTCTGCGGTCGCGCTTGCATTTATCTTGCAGGCCGAATTTCGACGACTGTTGGAGCAATTGGGACGCTTCGAAATTTGGCAACTCTTCAAGCCTTCAACAGATGCCATTCCCAAGTCCGACAGTGTCATTGATGAGATCGTGGATGCCATTAAGGAGCTGTCTCAAAATCGTACGGGGGCATTGCTGTTGCTAGAAACCAATCGCCCTATGGATGAGCGCGATTTCTCGGTGCCGGGAGTTCGCATCAACGCAGAAGTCTCTAAAGAGCTGCTGCAAACGATTTTTCAAACCTCAACGCTGTTACACGATGGAGCTGTGCTCATTCGGGCGTCGCGCATTGTGTCGGCTGGGGTTATTTTGCCGCTTTCGGAGCGCTCGGCATCGCGGCAACTGGGCACTCGGCACCGCGCCGCGATGGGAATTACCGAACGGGTCGAAAATTGTCTCTGCGTTGTTGTATCAGAAGAAACGGGGTCAATTTCCCTGGCGGAACGGGGTATTCTAAATCGACCCCTAACCAGCAGTAAACTGAGAGAACTCCTGATTGCTCGCTTTTCTCAGACGAGCGATCGCGAACCCGTAGCCCCCCAACTGCGAAGTTTGGGCCGCCAACTTCGAGATAGGGTAAAGTCTATTGTCACTCGACCATCTCGTATATCTTCGTCGGCTTCCCGGAGACAAAATGACAGCAAAGCAAAGCGTTTTTAGTGAGTTACCTGTAGATTTGAGTCGAGACCGTTTGCCCAAGCATGTGGCTGTCATTATGGATGGCAATGGGCGATGGGCCAAGCAGCGCGGCTTGCCCCGCATTATGGGCCACCGTCGCGGTGTCGATGCGCTGAAAGATCTGCTGCGATGCTGCAAGGATTGGGGAATCGAGGCACTAACGGCCTATGCCTTTTCAACTGAAAACTGGGGGCGTCCACTGGAAGAGGTGGACTTTTTAATGACTCTGTTTGAGCGGGTGTTGCGTCAAGAACTGCGTGAAATGCAGGCCGAGAATGTGAAGATTCGGTTTGCGGGCAATTTGGCGGCGCTGCCTGCTTCGTTGCAGGCTGAAATTGAGCGATCTATGGAGGAAACGCGCAACAATACGGGCACTCAGTTTACGGTAGCAACCAACTATGGTGGTCGCCAAGAGATTGTGCAGGCATGCCGAGCGATCGCCCAAAAGGTTCAGCAGGGCCAACTTCAGCCCGATGATATTGATGAGGCGCTGTTTGAACGGTACTTGTACACCGCGGGCGATCGCGATCCCGATTTGCTCATTCGCACCAGTGGGGAAATGCGCATTAGCAACTTTTTGCTATGGCAAGTTGCCTACTCAGAGCTGTACGTGACCGATACGCTGTGGCCCGATTTCGATCGGTCAGAATTTCACCAAGCGCTATGTTCCTATCAAAAGCGCGATCGCCGCTTTGGCAAGGTATCTTGAACCCGTCTTCAAGTCAAAATTCGTTAAGGTTATTACACCTGTTCAACGCACCTGTTTCACCCTCAAGGTCCGCTAAAGATGACATCATCTAGATCTTGGCGGCTCAGCGAGTATTTGAACGTTCGAACAATGTCTTCTCCGGTATCGCCTGCGCCAATGTAACGCACCGTCAGTGCATCTACATCCATTATCAGCTCAGCCTGCCAGGTGGCTTGGCGCAGCGACCAGATGTGTAGTTCTTCTGTATTTTGCTGGCATCCGTGATCGAGGAGCCAAGCTTCAATATCAGGAAGAGGATGGTTGTAGAGCGGAGTTTCGGGCGGCGGTAGCGACATAGCTTCTTGGAACATGGCTGGAACGGGTTAGAAATGGGGGAGACAAGAACCTTAAGGAAGGTTAGGAGCAGTGAACGATCGCCCTGGCAGATCTGGGGTCATGCTGGAGGGAGTCATGGGTGCCTTTAGGGGATAGGTTCCTTCGGTCGGTTGCGGGGGTGTAGGTGATGGTGCCTCATGGGCCAACTCTGTATGGATGGCTTGGCTGGGTGTCAATGCCTCAAGCGCAACCGAGCCCCGCGTTAAGCCAATGGTGACGACCAAAATCAGACATCCAAGAAATGTGAGCCCCAAGATGAACAGCGCAAACAGCTCACCCGCAGATAAGGGGCGATCGCCGGGTTCGGTAAACCGGGTGGAGCGAGCTTTGCCAACTGTCGAACTAGGCGAATCCAAATTAAAGGAGGGCTGAATCACCCGAACTCGTGAATAGCCATGTTTCAGATCGTAGGCAGCGCGACGATCGGGACTGCTCAGCGTGGCGTAAGCCTCGTTCAATTCCTGAAACTTAGCCGTTGCGATCGCCGGAGCTAGCTCTGTCGTATCGGGATGGTAAAGCTTGCTCTGTTCTCGATACGCCCGGCGAATCTCTTGAACAGAGGCAGTTGGCTTAATGCCAAGCAAGCGGTAAAAGTCAGCACTCATGCGGTCGTTGGGCACTGCGCACCTTCCAAGCGTAGTAACCACGTGGGTTTAAGCAAAGATGTCTCGTTATTTTAACCGCTATTGTGGACAAGAGGCAGTGGGGAGATCGTCAATTCGTCGGATCCCCAAAGATTGCCAATGGTTACGATTTTGCAGTGCCATGGGTAGGACATGGAGGAGCAGAAACAGAGCGATCGAGCCATCCTGTTGCCTGCTGAAGACGCACCAAACATTCGTCGGGCTGCTGTTTGAGGAGGTAGACCAAGGCGATCGCAGCTTGTTCGGCGGCGCGTGCGGTGCGGTTGCCCTTGAGCTTGTGCCAGTCATTAGGGGCGATCGCCAAACGCTCAGCCAACGCTTGGGCTAGCTCTACTGTACTCATATCAGCCAACGCACTTGACTCTGGCGTGACCAAGGGGGCAGAAATAATCGGCTGGATTTTTGAAGAGTCGGGCATATTGGTATTACAGTCTTGTAGACTAGCAGCGACAATCCTTATCTTTATAGGCTACATGAAGCCAACCTCAGATGCGTCTTCATCGGACGTACCCGACCTGAATTCGGCGCTTGATGACTTGGAGCGATCGCTTCAAGACCTTAGGGCTCGCTATTCCCAAGTGCAGTCCGACCAGTTGCAGCAACAACAGTTACAAAAACGGCTGGAACAAGCCCAACAAGAGTATCGCCAAACTCGGTTGCAATCCCTTAAAACAGAGATTGAGCAACTTCAAGAGCGCTTGAGCGAGCTGGAAGTATCCCTCGAAAGCCGCCTCATTTCGGGCACTTGGGTTCGCGAACTGTTCTGGCAAATTATTCGCTTTGGCAGTCTGGGGGTTGTACTGGGCTGGGTGTTGCGATCGTGCTCTAGCTAACGTTCACGCCGGAGAGCACGAGGCAATTCGCAAATCAGCAAAAAAAACCTGGCGATCGCCAGGTTTTTTCAATGGTGTGAGAAGCATGAAGCCGTTTCATCGTAGCCACCGAATGTTGCAAACATGTGACGATCGCAAGATATTGACATTGCGCCTTCATGCCGACGGGTGAAGCGTTTCATTCCGGCTCGACTTACCATAAACCGGACGCCTTTTGCTGTGCCTGCGCTGTATCACTGGTTGCAATGAATTCCCCTGCAAAGCCCTCCACCAGCCGCATTGTCATTATCCTTACCATTGGAATTTTGTCGGTTTCCACGTCTGCTATCTTTATTCGGCTGGCGTTTCAATCGGCAAATACTAACAGCATTGGGTTTAGTTTGGTGCTGGCTGCAGCCCGGTTAACCTTGGCCAGTGTGGCCCTGATTCCAGTTTGGCGAACCTTGGGCGATCGCCCCTTTCAACCCCGTGCGCTCTACTATTCTGCTGGGGCTGGTTTGTTTTTGGCGATTCACTTCGCTGCGTGGATTAGCTCGCTGTCCTACACGTCCATTGCCGCATCCACATCATTAGTTACAACCAATCCCATTTGGGTGGCATTGCTATCTTGGCTTTGGTATCGGGATGTGCCCTCTCGCCTGACAGTTATCGGCATGAGCTTGGCGCTGGCTGGCAGCGTGCTGATTAGTATGGGCGATGGAACAAGCAACATTGGCACCAATCCCATGCTGGGCAATGGATTAGCCTTATTGGGTTCTTGGGCCGTCAGTCTCTATTTTTTATTTGGACGCGAAGCTCAGCAGCGTGGACTGGCTATCCGTCACCATGCCGCCGTTACCTATTCTGTTGGAGCACTGCTGCTGCTGCCGTTGCCGTTGCTTTTGGGCACTGGGTATGGCAACTATCCCAGTTCGGTGTATCTTTACATTTCGTTTATTGCGCTATTTCCCCAACTCATTGGTCACACGAGCCTCAATTGGGCGGTGCGCTGGGTTTCACCCACGTTAGTTACGCTCACCATTTTGGCGGAACCGATTGGCTCTAGCCTGCTGGGGTATGTTGTATTTCGCGAAAACCCAGGCCCACTGGTGGGATTGGGGGCACTCACGATTTTGCTAGGCGTGGCGATCGCCACCCTAGGAGCCAAACGCGACGTTGCATCCCCCTCCAGCTCATAAACCGAGATGTCGAGCTAACCCATGAATGCCAGATGCCATCCGCAAAGCCGAAACAAGTACAGCCACAAAAGCTAAAACAAATGCAGTTATCAAGTACAGCCACATTGCTGTAACTGGCCCTACGATGCCGCAAATCGAGCCAAGGATTTACCGAAAGAAAGGATCATCCCACGCTGAGGGGTTGGGTTGCGATGGGGGTGGTGTAGCTGGGCGAGCCGAATTTGTAGCTGAAGGACGATAACCGTGAGCCCGCAACCGCTCGCGGGCCGCTGCTGGCGATGGAGCCGATGGATTGGCTGGCGGAGACATTTGCGGAAATGGAGAAGATGCCTTTGTATAGGCGGAGCCCGGACGCCGTATTGAGGAGGGAGTCGCCGCTACTGTAGAGGTCGCTGATGCAGCAGCTCGAGAATTGGCAGAGGACAGCATCGTTTCTAATACCGATGGCAAACTTTCCCAGCTCAGCTGATCGTTGTTGAGGAGCTTTCTAATTTGCCCCATCACACCCTGAATGACTGGTGGCTCCTTTAGCTTGAGCGGTGCAGACGAACGAATGGGATCACGATGAACTGCTGCGATCGCCCGTTGTACGGCTTGAGTAATTTGTGGGGAAAACTTGGCTCGGCCAACCTGCAACTGGTACTGGAGTCCTCGTTGACTTGTGGCATATAGCGACGGTAGTTGGTTCAGCGCGTAAGCCGTTAATTCTAGTTTATTAACCCGTACAGCGTTTCGTTGGGGGATGGCATTGAGCTGGCGATCAATTTCTTGCTCAACCAGCACTTCCATAACGTTTTTGTAAATTTGCATGAGTCTGCACTCCCGCTTGAGCGTGCAATAGTGGTTATCAGTTACGGCAATAGAAGCGATCCGAACAGCACACCCTGACACATGCGCCCACCCGATTCAACCTATATCTTTACTACTCTCCCTTGTGCGGACTTCGTTAGAGTGGAAACGGGGGCAACGATGATTCAATCATCATAGTGAATTCCGCAGGTTTTCTGCAAACCTCAACACAAGCTTTTCCGTAATTTCACGCAAAAGATCAGGAGTTTTAAGTAAATTCCGGTTTTTAGATTTGCAATCCTTGACATTTCACCTTTTTCCCTTACTTCTTTAAAGTTGCTATGAATGCTTCACTGACTCAACTGTCTGCGATCGCTCCCTACATCGTGATTTACGATGGCACTTGCAATCTGTGTGTCAATCTGGTTAAGGCATTGGAAATGGTTGACCGGGGAGAGCGATTTCAATACGCGGCAATGCAAGAAACCGAAGTGCTGCAAATATTCAACATTCAGCCGCAAGACTGCGAAATGGGCATGATTTTGATCGATGCTCAACAGCCCGAACGTCGTTGGCAAGGTAGCGATGCTGCCGAAGAGATTGGCCAATTGCTTCCGTTGGGAAATGGATTTGTGATGGCGTATCGAGCGCTTCCTGGCTTGAAATGGGGTGGCGATCGCCTGTATGAGCAAATTCGTGACAACCGCTATGCCCTGTTTGGCAAACGAGAGCAGGTTTATACTTCGGCATATCCAGCCTGTGAGTCTGATGCGTGCCAAGCCTATTTCTCAGCAGCCAAAACCGAGCAGGCTTGACGAAGTCTAGTGTTCACTGGCGATCGCCTAGCCGCAGCAATCCAGCCGCCAATCAAGCCACTACAAGAGCGCCTGAGCGTCATGCGTGCGCTGACGTACGGCTTCGGCAGAGGCCTGTAGGGCGGCTAATTCATCGGGAAACAAGTCCAGTTCCAGCACGCTCTCTACACCTCGGCAGCCTACTCGCGTGGGCACGCCAATAAACACATCTTTCAGACCGTACTGACCATTTAGATAAGAGGCAATGGGCAACAGGCGCGATCGATTTTGCACAATGGCTTCTACCATGACACAAGTCGATGATGCGGGTGCATAGTAGGCCCCACCCGTTTTCATGAGTTCTACGATTTCAGCACCCCCATTGCGGGTTCGCTGTACTAACCGCTCAATGGTGTCTGCATCCATCAATTCGGAAATAGGAATGCCATTCACGGTGGAGTAGCGCGGCAGGGGCACCATTAGATCGCCGTGGCTACCTAGCACCATGGCGCTTACGTCTGTAGAAGCCACGCCCAACTCCAGGGCAATAAACGTCTGAAACCGGGATGAATCCAAAATTCCGGCCATGCCCATGACTCGCTCTGGGGGCAATCCTGATGCTTTCCAAGCCAGGTAAGTTAAGACATCCAGCGGGTTGGTCACCATGATCAGCACCGCATCGGGAGAATGGGCGATCGCCTGTCGGGCAGCATCCACCACAATTTGCGCATTGGTTTTCACCAGGTCATCTCGGCTCATTCCGGGTTTACGAGGCAAACCAGCGGTAATCACCACCACCGATGACCCAGCTGTATCGGCATAGTCTGTTGTGCCACGAATGATGCGATCGTGCCCTTCAATACCGCGCGACTCCATCAGATCCAGCGCAATTCCCTGAGGGCGGCCATCCAGCACATCCAGCAGTACAACATCGGCCAGGTTGCGCTCGGCAATGCGTTGAGCCAGGGTGCCGCCAACGTTTCCTGCTCCAACAACGGTTACTTGGGGCGAGGTACAGGTAATAGATGAGGAAGACGATAGGTTTAACGTAAGTGGATTCATAGCGTTAAAGGGCGATCGCAACGTCTGCTTTTACAGTAACGATGCTCTCCCAGACATCCCCAAAATCGTATGAATTAATTAACCTGAGCATTAAACCGCATGCATAAATCGGTCGCGTTTCAAATGTGTGGTTATTGGTTGTGGAAGGGGTGCATCGTACTCCTTCCACAACCAATAACCACACGTCTAGAACATCACCCATAAATCATTCAACTGCGTCAGTTCTGGCGTAATTGAGCTTCGTTGTATGAGCTGCTTCTTGGGGGGAAAGGCTGGATGCTCAGCCGTGTAACCCTCACGCAAGAAGTCTTTCATGCGATAGCCCAACCTTCGCGATGCAGTGCATTAAGAAGATTGGGCTATCCAGTGTTGGTGGAAACTGGGGAATTGTGCGATCGCTACTCAAACTTTTCGAGCTGATCGGCTTTTAGCCAAAATGCAGGCGTTGGCACATGCCCAAACTGCACCAGCATGTAGTCACCCTTCGCATCCAAAATTTCGCCTTTGGTTTCAAAAATGTAGGCAGGGAAGCGAGTATCGCTGGCTTTTGCTTCCATGCTGTTTTCAAGCTTGTCGCGCACTACGCGTACGATATCGCCTTTTTTAACGGCCATAGTTCACACCATCCAGGGTTGATCAGGTTCAATATTCTTGACAATGTCGCTCTTTCAGCATTGTAAAGGGAAGCGAGTCGCCTCTATCAACGCATTCCTCATGCTTGTTATAAGTCAGGACTTACGCATTTGTGTTGTGGGTGGGGTGCTTCCCCCCCCACCCACAACACAAACACACCAGATTTAGTGGACTTGCGTAAGTCCATTAAGTGTTGGCGAGTGGATATAGGCCCAGTATTTTTTGAGGACGTTGAACAGCAAGGTCCCCAAAAGAGATAAACCCTGATCGGCACATGCCACGCTGAGTCATCTAACGACGACCTGTTCGCACGGGTGCCGGGCTGATCGCCTGAAAGAGGTGGCATAGCTCAATAACCTTGCTTTGCATCCATATGCGCTCATCAGCTCCCTGCTTCAGGCCCATTTCCAACTCCAGCAGCACAGGCAAACTTTGGCGCAGTGCTGCCAGCGATATAGATTTCACGTCCTGCTGCAAAAAGTAAATCCGTTTAGGATTGGCAATTTCGGCTGCTTCGGCAATCTTGCGATCGTCTCGTTCTCCTGATTCCACCATCAGCTTGACCCATAGCCACATGCGAAACTGCCCTACTAATGTGGCCACAATGCGTAGTGCAGGCTCATTGCGATTGAACAGATCGGTTACTAGGGCGATCGCACGACCTGTTTCTCCCTGCCGAATGGCGGTGGCCAGTTGCAAACTGTTTTGTGTTGTTGCGGTTACCAAGGCCGTTACTGTATCCTCGGCGATCGCGTGTTTTCCTTCTCCTGCAAAGATCTTGAGCTTTTCCAGCTCGGTGTGAAGCAGGCGCGTATCGTTGCCCACGGCTTCGGCCAACAGTTCAATTGCTTTGGGCGATAGCTTTAGGCCAATTTGCTGGGCCGTTTGTTTGACGCGTTGCTCCAGCAATTCCGTCTTCCAGGGTGGAATGGAGGCAAACTCGCGAATTTCGGCATGTTTTTGCAGCAATTTGGTGGATTTGATACGACCATCGGGTTTGTTGGTGCTGGTGAGGAGCAGCACCGTTTCGGTAGGAATGACCGGGAGCGATCGCTCCAATTCGGCAAATAATTCTTCGGAACAGCGTTGGCAAATGGTCGTTTCTACCAACCACACCAACCGCTGCCCCATGCCAAAGGGGGGGGTCATTGCCTGGTTCAAGGCTTGAATCACCCCATCGGCCTGCTCTGGAGGAATTTTGTCGTAGTTGAAGCTTGACCACGCTGCGTCTAGTGTGCGATCGCGCAGCTCCGCAACGGCCTGCTGCATCGCAAAGTCATCATCTCCCCAAAACAGATAAATTGGCATGGAGGTTCCATCTGCACTTAACCTATGCTATTGTAGTTAATCGCACGGACGCATAGCTCAGTTGGTTAGAGCACCACGTTGACATCGTGGGGGTCACTGGTTCGAGTCCAGTTGTGTCCATCGCTGAAAAGCTCTAATTTATATAGGTTCTAAGCTTTTTGCGAGAACGGTAACCAATTTGCTGATTCTCAATAAGTGGCGACAAGTCTAGACAGAAAATCGACATCCCGCGACATTGCTGGTCGAGAATTGGTAGACCAGTTTTCGACCAATTTGAGGATGGAGCGCTCGCAGAAGGGTAGTGTCAAAGTCGAGGCCGATAAGGGTTGGCTGCGGCTGCGGTGGAGTTGGGGTGGCAGACGGTTCACAATGTCGCTGGGGCTGCCAGATGACGTGACCAACCGGGCGATCGCCCAACGCAAGGCTGAAATCATTCAGGCTGATATTCGATTAGAGCAGTTTGACCCAACGCTGGCCAAGTATAAGGCGGAGCCCGTTACGGGTGGGTTATCGGTTGTTGAGCTGTTTGAGAAATTTGTTGAATTTAAGCGCCGCCAGGTGGAGCCACGCACTTTGGAAAAGTATCGCGGGCTGGTGGGACATTTGCGGCAGTTTTTTCGAGCCCAAAAAGCAGCCCATATCACTGAGCTGCAAGCGTTTGAGTTTCGAGATAAGCTGCTGAAAAAGCTGTCGGCTGCAACGGTTTCAGAGCGGATAGGGTTGCTGCGGGCCTGCTGGGATTGGGCTCTGCGGCGTGGGTTTGTGAAAGAGGACCCGTGGGCTGAGGTGAAGGTGAGAGTGCCACCGAAGCAGCGCCCGCGCCCATTCAGCAAAGCCGAGTGCGAGCGCATTTTACACGGATTTCGGGAAGACAAGACTTACCACTATTACGCCGATTTTGTGGAGGTGCTGTTGGCGCTGGGATGCCGCATTGGGGAGCTAGCAGGGTTGAAGTGGGAGCACTTGGCACCAGATTGCAGCGCAGTGTGGGTGGGCGAGTCGTGGAGCCGTGGGCGACAGAAACAGACGAAAACCAATAAGGCTCGAAAGTTCAATCTCTCACCACGAGTGCAGCAACTATTGCTGAGTCGCAGGCCTGAGACTTATGCACTGGGCGATCGCGTGTTTACTACGCCACGAGGTAAGCCGTTTGATGATCACAATTTTCGGAACCGTGCGTGGATGCCAATTTTGGAGCGAGTTGGAGTCGAATATCGAATGCCCCGCAACTCTCGCCACTCATTCATTAGTAGGGCGATCGCAGCGGGACATAATCCGGCTGAGGTGGCTGAGATTGTGGGCAACTCACCCAAGACGCTGATGCAGAACTATCTGGGTGTGGCTGGAGGGGTGAACTTGCCTGAGCTGTGGAATTAGGGGCGAGCACCCCCAACAATAGGTATTTCAATCACAATTCCGGCTCATCCATCACCCAACATTCACCAGACGCCAAATCTGCCAATTTTGAACGCAGATCTTTGCGTAGGATCTTCGCTTGACCCTTACTTAGTCCCTCAGAGGTGGTTTTCTCATCGAGCCCGGTGATCCCTGCATGTCCGTTAGCACCTGGGCGCTCGTCTCTAACATTTTTCGTTTCAGGATCCAGGAAAAGATAGTCCCAAATGACATTTAGAATGCCGGGATACACTTTCTCGGGGCCAGCAACACCTTTGATGTTGCGAACATCCTCTACCTTAAGGCGAAGGACTAACCTACACCGAGAACTTGGGGAGTTCTCTACAAGAAAACCGTATGCTTGTTTAGGTGTTGTGAGAGACTCAGCCCACACACTTAAGGATGGTGGCAATGCCTTTTCGTCGCTACTGCTTAGCTGAAAAGCAGCGTCCATAGTTACTGCAGAGATCTGTCCTGTCTGCTCATAATCTGTTGGTAACCGACCCAAACGGATGACCCACAGTTCACCAGGGAGTGGGCTAAGATTCTGGCTTTCAGAGTTCATCGGTTGGCTACTTGCTGAAGAGAGCCAACTTCTCAATCGTGTCAGAAGAGAACCCATCCTCAAGCGTTGTATCTTCTCCGTAAACTTTTTCAGTACGCCTGTTCCGATAGAAAAACTCTACCTCACCACTGCCAAATATTTCACACTCAAAGTAGTGTTCGGCATTCGACCAGGTGTACATGAAGTTGTCCCGGCTGCCTGGACACGCACTCGGCACTTCTAAGGCCAACCTTCTAGCCTCAAATTGCTCTCTCAAAGCAACCCAAACTCGCCAAGCCAAATCTATTACTCCAACAGTAAATTCAGCTTCGTGGTTTGATATTGCCTCGGCACGCCACGACTTCAAAAACTGGCGTAAGCGCTGTTCACGTTGCTTATTAGGATTTGAGCGCTGATAATTATTCCGGGCAAAGGCTTTATATTTAATTGGAGCAGAGTCATCTAACAACTCTTGAATTCTCTCATGAATTTCCTTGCCTTCTTCACCCTCGGCTTGGGGGGCAAGTCCAGACGCACTACCGACTGAGGGTCGGTTGGTCATTAAGTCCCTTGTGATAGTGGCCATTATTTAAACAGGCTCCTCGTTTTATTCGTGATGCAAGCCTCAAACACATCGTTTTTTCTGATACGAAATCTTTCTAATAGCTCCCAGGCATCTTCTTCGGCAATAGGTGTTTGAGGCTCGCGGAACAAAGTAATGTCCAAGGCTATAGAAACAACATCACTAACTCCAGAAGGAGTAGGGACGACTCCTTCTTGCAGCATTAGCCAGCTGTCCAACTCACGTTCAGGGATGATTACCTGCATAACGTAATCTGCCAGATCCTGAGATAAGTCAGGTGACAGTTCCGGAAACGTTCGCAGATAATCCTTGAAGTCTTCAAGAGGCAGAGGCAAGTCTAAGCGATTGATATAGCGAACAGCAACTCGCTTAATGGAGCTTGGTTGAGCCACCGCACTGTAGACTTGCCAGAGTTTTTTTGCTTCATTTCGAAAAGGTTCCCAAGCACTGTAAGGGGCCAGTCGGCTAAACGCAAACCCATCTAGTCGAGCTTGCAAAACCTGCTTTCTGTCATCACTCAAAAACCGACAGCCAACCGTTTTATGGCTGGCAGTTGTCGTGAAGTCAGGCCCAGTTTGGATTTGGCTTTGAAAAGTGATTAAGTCCTCAGAGCGTGGATAGTCAGCCTGAATATCGCTCTGAATGCTCTTGAGATTTGTCACCTCCACTTCAGGTGGCAACTCAACTCGAAAATCAATCAGAGCTTCAGTAATAGGCGCTTTTGTATAAGGTCCTGCTTTAGTCATACATCAAAGCTTAGAGCTTATCCGAGAGGGAGAACTCAATCTTTAAACTCCTTACGGTTACAGCGGGCATAGTGACTTGGTATCCCAGTATTTCAGCTTTTGACAACTAAAGTTGCCGCTGTATTTACATAATGTACTGCAATCGGGTGCAGCCCACATCGCTCAAAAGCCGCCATAATGCAGAGCTTGAAGGGTTTCAAACGAATTTAATAGACTGACTTGGCGGGTGGTCTGGCAATGGTTGCCGGACCACCCGCGATCGCCTCTACCTGCCAATTCCTGCTAATCCAGAAGGTGCCATCTGCCAAAACCACCACATCACCAGGGCAAAGTGCTGGCAGGAGTTCATTGGGCAGACGAAAACCAGCAGAAAGGGCGATCGCATCTAGCAACTGTTGTCGTGTTGCCGGAGCACCAAGTTTGCTCCAGTTAATCCCTTCATGAGCATGCCAGTAGAGCGCAATTGGCATGGCATTATTCGGGCAAACACCAGAACTCACACCAGTAACGGGAATCGGATGCTCTATCATCCCCTCTTCCTCTTGCTGCTCAACAACTTAGCCCGCTTTGCTTCGATCGCCCGCTGATGAGCTGCTGGGTTGTTGCGGTTTCGCTGCCAGTCGCGAATCAACTCCAGGTCAAAGACCAGTTTTCCGCCTTCTTCCCAGTAGTGGACATCCTTAACCAGTTCAGGTAATCGGCGCTCTAGGGTTCTGGGGCTGATTTGCAGGATTCTGGCAGCATCCCGTTTGTCGCCTGTTTCAGGCAGAGCTGCGTCTAGCTTTTGCTCAATGCGTTCTAGGACTATGGCTAGCTTTTCAAGGGCGTTGGCCAATATCAAATTGGTGTCTATGTTCACGCGCTCTCAGCCTCCTCGTCTTGGGCAGCTCGCCACAGGTCAGCTACTGGCTTCTGTTGTTTGGGGTATAGCTTCTGAATTAGCAGGCACCGCTCCACGCTATTGAGCTTTCCAAAGACGCCGCGCATGGTGGTTTGCTGGTGTGGGTCTGTGATGCACTGTAAATACTCTTGAATCAGCCTCTCGGCTTCACGTAACTCAGGAAATGTCAGGTTCATGGCGATTTCCGCTCCACTTGCTCCAATCGTTCGATGATGTGCTGTAACTGATTGGTGGTTGGCTCTAAAACTTCAACTGCGATCGAGTGAATAATTTCGCGGCTGGAAGTTTCAGATGCAGCGTCCCAAGCGGGCACGGGGTAAGGGTTTAGCGGTCTGCCCAGGTCGTTGATGAGGCTAGAAATTGTTGCCCAAGCCTCGATGTATCGGTGGACAACGTGGGGCGGAGGGTTGCAGTCTAGCAGGTCGGGCAACTTAGCCCGGATCACTTGGCTCGTCTCTGCAAGGATTTGAATAAGTTTTTCGTTGTCAGTCATGGCGATCGCCCTCCTTTGCCAATGCCCCGATAATTTGCTGAGCCATGCCCATTGCTTCACGCTCCAGATTCACATCACCCTTTTCAACCAGCTCCATCACCCACTCTGAGAGCATCCCTTCCAACAACAGGACTACTCCGGGGTTGGCGACAAACTCAATGCGATCGCCAAATCTCACAGTAGTCATACCCTCACCTTCTCCCCACTCTTCAAATCGCTCAACCTCCTCCGGTGGATAGCCGGACATGCTGACGATGGCTGCAACGGTGTTCTCTGCCCACTGTCTGTTGGGCTTGAAAATGTCTGGTTTATGCATCGCGATCGCCCTCCCAAAACAGCTCCTCGTATTCTTCATGCGTCACGTCGAACTCTGGATGCCAACCCTGCTCAATCGTTTCGGACAGCAGCGGGTGAATTTGCCCCAGCCTTGCCTGCAACCGTTGCGCCATATCGCGGGCTACATCTGCGGATGCGCCTGTGTTGCCGGGGTGGCGTAGCGCTAGCTGAAGATGGGCAACCAGCACGTAAGCCCGGAACGGAGTAATAACCATCTCGATTGGTTCAGCAGCTTCCAAGATTTTGCTTATGGCTTCAAAATTAGGCAGTTCAGACATTTGAGGCTCCTTTGTTGATGGGTGGTTGGTAGATCAGGCCATATTCACCAAACGCTTTGATAAAGCGCTCAGGATGGTGGCCAAAGTAGAACAGGGATTGGCCCTGGCGGTTGCTTTCACCGGTTTTGTATGGGTTGTGGAAGGGGATACGGCCTGTGAAGTCGAGCCGAAGGGTGCAGGCCACGGCCAACTCCTGATACCAGCCGGTTTCGGTGGCATTGTTGGTGATGGAAAGGGCTGCGGTGATCTTCTGCTCTTGCCAGTGCTCAATCAGCCGTTCGTTAAACAGTTCGATCAGCGGAAAACTGTAGGGTGCGTTGAGCCATACGTTGCCAAACCAGGGTTGTTTGAGGCCATTGGTTTGGATGGTGTAGTAGTGCTTGGCCTGCACGGTTTGTTGGGCGAGGTCGTTGCTGGCAGGGTCGAGGGTGATTTCTCCGCCAAAGACCAGGCGAGCTTTGGTGATGATTGGGTGATCTGGGGTGTCTGGGGTGCCCCATTCGTCGCCTTCCCTAAAGGGCTGTGTTGCCGGGGTGGCATAGGATTTGCAGCCTTCGTTCATCTCCATCCAGTTGTGCTTGAGCAGCAGCGTGTCGTCGAATTCGCCCAAGTCGCACCAGTAGCGATCGCCGCTATCGGTGAGCATGCGATGTTTGCAGAGGTGACAGCCAGTGAAGGTAGAGCGCTGCATTTCACGGTTGAATTCCTCAGGCGTGATGGCAGGTTTACAGACTATGGGCTGCTCTGTGGCCTGAACTGCTGCGCGAATTGCCTTGGCGGTGGGCTTACCGTTGGTGGTGGCGATCGCTGTTCTGAGGGCTTCTGCACGCTGCTCAGGAGCGATTTTTTTCAGTTCGCGGGTTTGGCTAACCGAAGTGGGCAATTCCGAGTCCGGAATTCCGGATTCTTGCAGCTCGTTGGTGATTTTGCCCGCTTCTGCTACCTCATAGGCGTTGCTTCGCTCCCAGCCCCAGCGCTGTTTGCAATAGGATTCAAAACTCTCGTGCCCGGAGACACGCCACAACTGGTGCTGCTGAATTTCGGCAACAGCCTGCCACACTCTCTGTTTGCCAGCCTCAATTTGTTCTAGCCCTTCGCTGATCTGCTCTTCAAGCAAATCGAGTCGCTCTTCATCACCGGGCACAATTTCGGCTGGGGTGGCGGGGGCGATCGCCGCTGATGATTGATCGCCGATAATTTTGAGTGATATTTCGCCCTGCTCAACAACCCTCAAAATCGATTCAACAGGAGTTTCGATAATAGCAGTGGCGTTGTTATCGGCAGCATCGACTGTGGGGGGCCGAGTCGCCTTCTTTCGCTTGGTTTTGCAGATTTGCATTTCCTCAATGGATTTCCAGTGGTGGCAGGTGGCGTTGCCGTTGTCCCATGTGATTTCGATCAGGCTGGAGGTGAGGTGCTTAGTAACGGTGCCGTAGCTTTCGCCCCAGCCCCTATCGGCGGCCACCACACGGCAGTCAACGGGGAAGGCTTTGCAGATATCCGGGGGTTCGTCCGGAGTTCCGGACTGAGGT
The DNA here is from genome assembly GCF_050565595.1 of Leptolyngbya sp. AN02str. Lineage (NCBI taxonomy): Bacteria > Bacillati > Cyanobacteriota > Cyanophyceae > Leptolyngbyales > Leptolyngbyaceae > Leptolyngbya > Leptolyngbya sp. AN02str. The sequence continues at coordinate 29,598 of NZ_JBNXVR010000014.1, forward strand.
TGGGGGGATTGAGGGAGAACTGAGGGGGGATTGCTGATGACTTCAGCTATTTCTTCGGCAAAGGACTTGCCAGCGGGGCGCTCCACCAGCTCCAGCTCATGGGATGAGATCGGCCAGCCTCGTTTATCCTTCAGTGCGATATCGACTGTGCCTGGAGAGATGACTTCGAGCACCTCAGTTTCCTGGCCCCAAATGCTGGAGTTGAGTTTGTTGCGCTTCAGCACTCGGACGCGATCGCCCACTTGAAATTCAACGGCTTTCAGTTCGCATGGCTCCAGTTCGGAAATCTGGAAGGAGCGCAGTTTGCCGTTAGGGAATTCAACGCTGACACTGCCGTTGATACGGGGGGTGGACTGGATCACCCCCTCATCTCCCCAGAACTTCTGGCTGCTGGTCTCGACGGGGGAGATGCGCACGCGATCGCCCACTGCAAATTGTTGTTGTGCTGCAACCATCAGGCCACCTCCCACTTGATAAGCAGACCGTGGAAAGTCAATTTATGAGTGGTTTTGAAAAAACGGAACATCTCGATCCATGACTCGAAGCCGTCGGCAGCGGCGATCGCCTCTCTCGCATCCGCGTCGGTAATCCATAGCCCATCGACTTTAATGCCCAGTTCGTAATGGATAACAACTGGCAGCACTGCCACACAGAGCGGATCGACTTCGACGATTTTGCGGCAGGCCTTTGTCCTCATTCCCGTGTAGAGCTGCAACGATTCACCGGGTTTTGCGTGGCGGCGCTTGCCATTCGCTCGGATTGTTTGAGTTTTGCGGCCTGCCTCGATTGACGGTACAAAGCGGCCTTGAAAGTTATACGCAACCATCTAGCCCTCCTCCGATGCTGCGTACTCGGCTTCCAGTCTTGTTTGGGTTGCTTCGATTGCAGCCAGGTCCAGGTACTCATCCACGTCTTCAAGCAGAATGACCAGCGCACCCAAAGCTTTGTCGCCTTGCGAAATCGTCATTGAGATCTGGCCAGCATTCATTTCCTTGGCGGCTTTGAAAAAGTCTGCGATCGTTGCTTCCCAAGGGTTCAAAAAGGGGCTCTGCTCATTGGCTTCGGGTTCCATCTGGTTATCCTCTAACGGTGTTCGTAGCATTGCTCCACTCCTCTTTCAATGGGATTTGTACTTTGCTAGGCTCCTTCCCGTGGCCTGCGGGTTCAGGCGGGGTGAGCATTTCTAGGGTTAGTTGGCCCTCTCGCTCTAACCGGAGCCGTCGTTTGCGGCCCATTTGCGCCAAGTCATAGCGACAGTGACAGGGGGCACACCAGGCGCGTAGTTCGGCGTCTGGGTTTTCGGGGTCGTGGTTGAGATGGGCGGTGGTGAGCACATAGCGGGTAGGATGCTCGCTCATGGTGGCTGCTTCGCCCACAGTGACGTTGAGCCGGAGCAGGAATGCCAGCCATTCTTCGCCCGATTGCAGGCACTGTTGGCCGCATTGTTGGCAGGCCCAACTGGCTGATTCTTTGACCTGGAGAGCGATCGCCTCCCAGTTGTCGGGGTATCTAGACCGATCCATCGGCATGGTCATCACCTCGCTTCAAAACATGGGCAAATTCGATTCCGAACACGCTGGTTCTGGCGGTTTGCTGCTGTCGCACTTTCACCCGCTTGCCGTCTTTAGAGATGCTGAGCACTTTGCTGGGGTTGGTGAGTTCGATCATCAGCCCGTCATTCAGCAGGTTGATGGGCACTTCTGGCTCACTGCGGTATTTCTTGGGCACCTGCTCCCATGGGAGTTTGTCGCTGCCATTGCGAATCCACACCGCGCTAGTAGAGATGAGCACCAGATCGCCCACCTCGGGCGGTGGCTGGGCTTGGGTACTGAGTGCTGGTTGATACTCATTTTTTTGCTCAGACCAGGAGGCAAGGCCCTCTGCATTTTTTCGATCAACGAGATCAACCAGAGCCTCAGAATCGTCTGAAACAGTTGATGGCCCTGAGTTTTTCTTGTTGATCTCCTCGATCAACGGCAGATCAACAACGGGCGTGGAAAGATCAACAGGCGTGGGTGTGGTGACGCTTGTTGATCTCTGTTGATCTCTACAGATCAACAGAGTATTTTCAGTAGTAGCAAGGGTTTCAGGCTCATTTTCTGGGTCTGTTGATCTCGTTGATCTCGTTGATCGACCTCCCGATTTTTCGCTGTAGTCTTTGAGGAAGGTTTCGGAGAGTTCGTAACACCATCGGAGGGTGCGCTCGGGTGGGTTGGGTGGGCAGCTCTCGCTGGCGGTGAGCTTGGCCCGGTAGTAAGCGCGGCTCTGGTCTTCGTCGGAGTGAAACTTTTGCCGAGATTTCTCTAGCCCTTTGCTGAGCAGCAGCGACTCAATGATTTTGCGGTTGTAGCTGACTTTGTACTCGCGGTCTAGCGCCGTCCATACGCCAGGAACGTAGATGGCCAGAACGCGATCGCCATCATCCTTCTCAATCCAGCGGCAATTCCACTCGCCAATTTTGGATTCTGACTGGAGTGAGAAGACCTTTTCCAAAAAGTCGCGCAGGCTATCGCCTGATTCATCTGGATCGTTGACCTGGGCGCACACCACATTGAGCACATACCGTTTCAGCGGTGCTGCATCCACGCCCGCCAACTCTGCCACGCGCATGGCGTAGCAGAGCAGCAGGGCTAGTGATTTGGCAATCCTGAGGTGGGCATTGGGAATTTGGGCGGCCAACTCCTGCTCCAGCTCGTACACAGCCTGGGCGGGATAGCCCAACTCCACCAGCTGGGTAAAGCAGCCGGATGCAGCAGCCTGGAGCTGGGGCAACTCCCGAAAGGCACTAGCGTCGCCATCGGCAACTTTGGGGAAGAATAGCCGGACTAGGCGCGACTGAGTAGCGGCGCTATTTTCGCCGCAGGCGTGGTTTGAGGTCACCATCAGGGGTGAGTGGGGCTTTTGGGTGTTGAAGCCCGCGTTATCCTTGCCGCGCACCACCCTGGCTTTGGCGTTGTAGAAGCCTTTGAGAAATTCGTCCAGCTGCTCATCTCGTTTGGGGTCGTCGAGGCAGTGGAGCAGGCCACCAGCCAGCTTTAACCGCTCGTAGGCTGCTGATACCGAAACCTCGACCATCATCCCTTCCTTGTGTTGGCCAATGAGGCTGAGGGCGCATTCTGCGGCGGTGGTTTTGCCACTGCCGGGGTCACCGTAGAGGTTGAGGATGGGGAATGCTCCCTCGCGCTCTTGAATTTCCTGATAGTGAACACCTGCAACCGCATACCCGAGGGTGAGCAGCGCTGGCTCAAAGTTGCTACCAAAGGCCCGCTGCATGGCGGATACCAGGGCTTTGATAGCGTTGGGATTTTGGGGAGCGACCGCCGGTGATTTGAAATGGGATTCGTCACCGGTGATCTCGGGGTTGTAGACCCATAGCGATTTCTCTTCAGTTGTGGGCTCACCTTTGCGGGTAAATTGGCAATCTTTGAATACCCAGGTGCCATCAGACTGTTGACCCACGCGATCGATGAGCCGATAGGCTTTGCCCCGGCGAGTGTGGCGATATTCGTGCAAACGAACCCGGATCAGCGATTGGAGTGAATAGCTGTTGAGGTTGCAAACAATGCCTCCACCGAGCGATCGCTTGAGCGCATCGGTGGAGGCATTGTACGCTGCTGTAGTCGGCAGATTTGAGATATACCCGGCGCTGGCTGCTGTCGTCGGCCCGCTTCACTTGCAGGACCAGACCACCGCCCTCTTCGCTAATTAGCTCGCGCTCGACTTGAAAATCAAAATCGGCCTGGGGTCGGAAGTAACGTTTGCACGTTTCTTTGTCTTCTTTCCAAAACCCCAGCTCTCCCCGGTAGGCTTCGGGTGCTTGCCAGCGTTCGCGCTGCTGGCGGGCAAAGATTTCGTTTTCCTGCCGATCGATCGCCTCATCGATGGCGGTTTCCAGAGTCCGAATCACCTGCTCTGGAGTCAGGTTTGCCTGATAGAGCAGATTCCAGATATCGCCGCCGACGGGCATTTCTGGCCACAGGTCGGTTGGGTCGAGGGTAACAGCGGGGATTTTGGCAAAGTCGCACTCGCGTTGGAGTTCTGAGAACTTGTTTTCTCCGGTGATGTCGTGGTCGGGGTGGATGACCAGCATGGGCTTTTGCCCGTCGCCTTTGGCGATGTGGAAAGCCTCGGCCAAGCGCTCGATAATTTCCTTGAAATTGCTTTCGCCACCCTGGCAGGTAGTAGCCACCAGCCCCAGCAGTCGGTAGCACTCGACGGCCTGCTCGCCGGCGACGACAAACACCATGCCACCGCGCAGAATCTCTTCTTTGGCTTCGGCTTCGCGGTATAGGGGCCAGGTGCGATCGCCCTTGCCCTGGCTCCACATGCCTTCGTCGATGCGGCCTACCCAGTGATAGGGGCGAATTTGTTTGGATTTGGGTTTGCTTTTTTTCCGCTCGCAGTAAACGGAGCGGCGATCGCTCCATTGACGGCGCTCTACTTTGCCCAACGGTGTGCCGTCGTGGTGAGGGTACAGGTACTCAATCACCTGCTCCACGTCGCCCGTTTGGGGGTCGGTGGTGGCAATTTTGATATCCCCTTCCACGATGTCCCACGTGCTGGCATAGGTTGCCCCGTAAGGCGTGGCGGTGATGAGGGTTTGCCATTGGCCCTGGCGCTCACCACCGCGCGTTTTGTGAACGACAAATAGGGAGTCCGGAGTTCCGGACTTGAACGCCACCAGATCACCAGGCACGATGGGGCGATCGCCTGGATCGGTGGGTTGCCACTGGGGAATGTCGGCAGGAATGGGGCGAGGTGACAGGGAGACAAAATCGGGGAAGTGCTTGCGTTTGGCGCGGTTGTAGCCGTGTTTGACGAAGATGCCCCGGCCATCTTTGGCGGTGCCTGCTCTGTCCCAGCCTTCGGCCTGCTCTGTCCATTGGCAAATGGCTTTGAAAATGGTGCCGTTGTCGTCTTGTACGAGGTAGCAATAGTGGTCGCGATCGCACAAGGGGCAGCGCGTTGAGGTGGATGCTTCTAAACCTGTGCCTTGGTTCATGATCTGGCCTCTCCGCTGGGTGGACGAATGGTGGAGAGGGCGTTGTTGAGCGCTTCGAGCTGGCTGTAGTAGGCTCTGATGTCGTCGGTTGCTGATTCGGGGATGGCCCCAAAGTCGTAGAGACAGCTTAGAACCTCAACGAGTAATTTGTTAGTTTGCTGCTGAGAGGTGCGCAGCGCTTGAACTTGAGCCTCTAATCGGGCTATGCGTTTTTCGGTCATGGTGCGGTCTGTAGGGTGGAGAGGAAAGCCCCGAGGAAGGGTAGCAGCTGCTCCGGGGCGAAGGCTTTAGATGCGTTGCAGCACTTGTTCGCTGGCAGGCTCAATCCAATAAACTCGGCTGAGAATTTCGCGGTTGAGCATGTTGGCATCTTGCTGGCACTTGTCGCGCAGATAGGGCGTTTTGGCGCGATAGATTTCGTAGGGGTGCTGGGGGTCACACCAGCACAAAACCCAGTAGGCTTCAATCATTTGACCTCCAATGCTTTGATATAGGCGGTGAGTAGGGCGATCGCCGGGTTGAGATTTCGGTCGCTTTCACACCGTACGGTTGCTTCCCATCCCAGGCTTGGAATGCGGTGCAGTTGGCAGATCCAATTCCGGTGGGCGATCGCCAGTTGCAGGGTGAACTGTAGGCAAGCTGAGTCGATGGCCGACATAGACGGACTGACCGGATCAACCTCAATCCAGTAGGATTCGCCTGTTTTTGGTTCGGTGATACAGAATTCGCCTTCTACGGGCTCCTCATCCAATCCGATAGAAACGTTGCAGCGTTCAGGCTCTAGCTCTGCCCAGCGCTTGAGCAGGGTATATGGGCTCATGCTGCCTCCACCCATTCGATTGGGATGAGCAGGTGTTGATGCTCAACAAAAAATCGCCTAACCCTAACGGGAGCGATTTCGAGATAGCGGGCGATCGCCCCAAATGTGGAGGCATGGGGCAGCTCACTAGGGCTGAATTCTAGATAGTCTTGCCCGTCGAGGCTGAATTCTCCTTGGGTGGGGATGCCATATGGATAGACCTTTCGCAGTTCCGCAATGGGCTGCGGTACACTTGTATTTAAGTTTGTAAACATCGATTTGTTCCTTGCGAAGGGGACAAGCAGAACCCGCCCACCGTGCCGCCAAGCAGAGGGGTGGGTTTTGTTTTTGGGGCTAGGAGGCGATCGGCTCTTGGGGTTGTTCGCCCTTCTTTTTGAGCCACTCTGCGACGGCCTCGGTGGCTGCATCGTTTAGTGAAATCTGGTTCTGTCGGCAATAGGCCCAAAATTCCAAAGCAGTCCGACCACCGAGCACCGGGCGTACTGATTTGGGAGCAACTGACTCAAGAGTTGTGTTCATTGGCTCTTGTACAAAAGACATCGCCATCATAGATCGCTGTTTGCCATTTTGCAATTTGAATTTGCATTTCACATTTTGCAGAACGCTATGAAATCACTGGTGTAGTTTTGTAGGTATGAACAGCGATCGCGAATTTACAAGACAGGGCTTGATTCGGCTAGGAGCGTTGATACAGCAGGCGATTGACGATCGTGGGCTATCGCAAAAGGGCCTGGCTGAAGAGCTAAAAAAGCTAGGTTATCCGGCTAGGCCGGACGAACTTTCACGGGTATTGCGCGGCCAAATCGACAAGCCAAATGCTGCTTTGCTATGGGCGATCGCAGATCTGAAATTGCTAAAGCACGACTCTGGACCGCCTTACAGCTTAGAAAACTTGTTGGAAATCGCCTGTGGCAAAGAGCCGACAGTCACGCTGGCAGAGGCTTCTGGCATGTATCGAGTGCAGCCCAAATTTGCCGATGCAGTGACGCTGCTGCGGCAAATTATTGGAGATCGTACGGTGGAGCAAGCGGCGCATGATGCGGCTCTAGAGCCAGAGGAATTGGAAGAGTTGCTGAAGGGGCAAGAAGTGCCCACCCACTACCAATTCGCGCTACTAACTGGACTGTTTCCTGGACACAACATCCGCCCGTTAATGGCGCTGTATGGCATTTCCCCAGATGACCGTCCGTCATCCACTCACAACAATGGCTCCAAACCTAAGTCGGCTCGCGGCTGAGCGTTCGCATGAGCCGAATTGGCACTCCATTGTGCCAAGCTAGCCAGCCATTCACAGTGAGGCGAATCAGTTCACCCTGGCCGTTGAAGCCGAGGTATTGATACTCGTGGATATAGCCGTGCTTCAAAATTGCCTGGTTAATCCGCTCAAGCTCATGCGGAAGCCAGTATGGGGCAACATTTATAGACGTCCAAGATCTGCCAAGTCTGCTGTTGGCATCAAAGCTTTGGCTACTCCATAGGCAAATGTGGCTGTCTACCGTTACAGCGCACAAATCATCATCAGACTGTGGCAGTACCCAGCTGATGGGCATGGGCGGCCGTGGCTTTGGCATTTGGTTTATGAGTGGAGGCTCAATTGCTGTACTGCGATTACCCGACTTCACATTGATTCGGGGGGTGTTGAACTTGCTGGCACAATCGCACAAAGCCTTAACCACTGCTGGGTATCGCTCAGGTTTGCATTCCACCGTAATTTCGCCCGATTCGTGGCGAAAGAATTGGCAGTTTGAGAACTCTTGAAGTTGCTCAGGGGTGTTGGCAAACTGGGCGGCTATGAACTGATTGGGAGATGAGTACATCGTTCAATGCTCTAACAGGTGCGCTAGCCATAATCACTACGATATGCAAGCGGGACTACTTAAGGGCATTTTTTTGGCAATTTCAGAATGTGTTGGCCAAAAATAGAAAACCCTGCTATGGCAGGGTTTGTTGCTCAGGCTGCCCCATTGGGCATTCTGAGATGGTTATTCTCATTTGGTAGGTTACCCATGACTACGACCCCTAAATCACGTTCGGGCTTGTGGAAAGGTTTAGGAATTGGGGTGTTGGTTTTTGTTGGATTGGGTGTGATCGGAAATTTTTTGCCTGAGACTGAGCCAGTTGCGGAGACTGCACCGGCTGTGGAGGAGCCAGCAGTAGAAGTTGCTGAAGTGGAAGCGAGTTCGGCTGCTGAACCTGAGCCAATTGCAGAAGTGAGCAATAGTGGTGAATTGCAGGAGGACGTTGAAACCTATACCAATTTGGTACGCACTGTAGATCCTGAAAGCACGGCTGTGGTCAGCATTGCTGCTGACCCAAATATTGAGGGGCAAATCATTATTGAGGTTTCGCAGGCGTGGCATTACGACCCTAAGCAGGTACGACTGCAAGCGGCCCAGGCCCTTTGGGAGAGTTGGGCAAAGATTCACAATCCCAATGAGCCTGACAAGGCGCGGATTCAGCTTGTGGATGGGAGAGGTAACTCGGTGGGTGGATCTCGGTTTTTGGCTGGTTCGCTGATTTATGTGGATGATTAACTATGCCCAAGATAGAAGGATACTTGGGCTACTTGGGGCTTGGCGATTGGTGGCTTTCGACGTTTACAGCAGCGGAGCGAAAGTACATTGAACAGCTTTATGAACCTTTGGGTGGTGATCCAAAACTCACGCTGACCCGTGGCAAAGTTCAGGGTTCATCTATTCGAAAAGCTCAACTTCTGCATGGCTTGGCGGGGTGGTTTCTGAAACCTGGCGATCGCCATATTGCTCGACGTATTCTCGCTAAGGCTGAGGATGTTGGCCGTAAAGAGAATGACATTTTGGGGCTGCACTTTACCTACTCGCAAGCGGTAAAAACCTACTACAAAGATCGTGATGTGGAGCCGCAGGCGTTGGAGATGGCGATCGAGTTTTGTGAGAAGCAGATTGAGCTGGCTCCAGTTGCAGCTGAAGCTTTTCGCCAGGAGGTGCGATCGCGTGAGAAATTAGGCAAGGAATTTGAGAAGCAAGGCATTAGTGTCACTCCAATCCCTGAAAATGCCTATGACCTGCCTGCTCATGTTGGGTTTGAACAGTTGGCGATTATTCGAGAAAAACAGAAGGACTTCGCTGAAGCAATTCGACTCAGTACACTGGCTAAATCCCAAGGATGGGCAGGTGATTGGGATAAACGAGTTGAGCGGTGTGAGAAGCGTCTGAACAAGTGATTCGGCATCATGCCCTAAATTAAACCCCGTCAATGGAAATTGACGGGGTCTTTTGGTACTCAGATTTGCCCACAGGGCACTCTGAGAAGGATATTCTCATCTGGTAGGTTACCCATGAGTGCTACTTCAAAATCACGTTCCGGTTTGCAGAGGCTTCTAAGCATCGGGGCGCTGATCATTATTGGCTTGGGTGTGCTTGGCTTTCTGTCTCCCCTGCCCGCAACTGCCGCAAATAACTCGGCAGCGGACGTAGCGATGCAAGTGGATGTTGATACTTACACTAAATTGCTTCGTACCTTCGATCCAAATGGGCAGGCAATTGTAAGTGTTGAAGCAGATCCGTTCGTCCGTGGAAGAGTGGTTTTAGAGGTCTCAAATGCTTGGCATTATGACCCTAAACCGATTCGGCTACAAGCAACACAAAGCCTTTGGGAAGGCTGGGCAACAATTCACAACCCAGATGAGCCTGACAAAGCAAGAATTAAATTGGTCGATGCTAGGGGCAATCAGGTAGGTGGATCAAGGACTCTTGCGGGTTCGCTCTTGTATGTCGATGACTAAGCTATTTCACAGCTAATATCAAATTTCAAGTTTTGGTATTGTGCCAAACATCGTTCAATAAACCCCGTCAACCTGAAATTGGCGGGGTTTATTGTTGCGTATGAAACCTCTATGAAACAGGGTACGAAGTGCATATGAAATGCCTACGAAACCCTATGAAAAAGGGGTGAAATGCTTACGAAAACCCTACGAATTGGGATGAAATGCATATGAACCAGCCTATTGATCGACCCCATACGATTACTTCGATTTCGACCGATTTCCGTATTCAGCGCCGCACGGTGCAGCTGTGGCTGCAAAAGGCCAAAGCCGATGGACATGACCTGGGTGAACTGATTGACGATGTGCGCCACTTTAGCGATGAAGAGCGCGGAATTTTAGTGCAGTACGGGAAAACGCCTAAAACGCCTGCTCCAACAGACTTTATCGAGGAGGATGAGCCGCCTGCGATCGCCACTCAGGTTGACTTGGCACTACCAGAACGCTTTAGTGCAAATGCTGCGATCGCTCGATTTGACGGTGCTTTGGGAATGACGACAGATCCATTGCAAATTGTTGATATGGCACAAGCAATGTACGGCGCAATGGGAAATGCAATTCAACACAAAATTGACCTGCAACAGCAGGAGCTGCAACAACATGAGGAAGCTCTGCAAAAGCTAAAGGATATGGAGCAAAGTGCAATTACAGATTTGAAGATTCGAGCACTTGAATCGCGCTTGCTTGCCCAGAAACAAAATGCTGTCACCAATGAATTGCAACAACAGTTTGGCAAGATTTCTGATTTGGGAAAGTCGGAATAATTGTTGCGTTGGTATTGATATGTTGTCTGGGGTATTGGCTACGGCTTAACCAGTGTGATCCACCAGTAAATGATGCACTTTTAGAATCTTTGGCTCGGTGCCAAGAATGCCACCAGTAAACCGCCCCTACCCTCTGTAGGGGCGGTTTATTTTGATGGGGAAAACCTAATTGAAGTGCAGGGAGGAATCGCCAAACTCTCGCCCTGCACCCAATACCCCTCGTCAAAGGAGGCTTTTTCATTATGGAATTAAACCCATTTGGAGCGCTAATTCTGTTAGCTGCTACTGCTGGGGTTGGAACCGCAATAGATGATGCAATGCAGCGAACTCGCCAGATGTCTTCAGCATTGCCATCTGCACCGGAACAAGTGGAATCTGCCAGCTTTGGTGGTGGAGGTGACCAGGTTGAAGACCATCAACCAATATCTAGAGCAGACCTAGAGCTGCTGCTGAATATAGGTGGTGGGATTGATGCAAATGGCATATTTTTGCAGCCCATTGCGTTGAACTGGGGGTATACCCCAAGTGCGTCCACTGTGCGAATGCCTTTTGCCTGGTCACCTGATGAAGCCGCCTTGCTTCGGGTGCAGAACGGACACTATGTAGCGATCGACTTTGAAACGGGGGCTTGGTAAATGCAAAGCACTGACAAGAACTCGTCTCCAATGTTGATACTGGTCGGTTTGGCTGTTGTGGGTGTGGTGCTTTTGCCCAATTTGGGCAATGCTCCAACTCAGCCCAACACGTTTCCTATTGCGCCGCATGAGGTGAATATCCCAGAGCAGCAAGAGGTTCATGGAGCCACGTCTGCGGCTGCTTGCCAGCAGATGGAGAGAACATTTATACTCCAAGGCAGAAATCTCAGATTGAAAGAGATTCGGCGCAACGATGCGAACAAGGGTGGTGGAGTTCTCACGCATCTTTGTGTGTTTGAAGGTACGGATGCTCAAGACTCATATTTTCAAGATCGTCGTTACGAAACGGAGAGCTGGTAAATGATTTATATCTATTCGCCCGTTAGCGAAGACTTGGTGAAGGATGGTGAGGAGTTCACTTCTATTGTTGATAAGGCTGATGAGCCTGTTGAAGTTGGCGATTTGGTGAGCATGGGTGGCGATCGCCAGTGGCGAGTTATGGCTACCGAAAGCTACACCTCTGAAAGCGGGGTGATTTGCCTTGCACTGGTGATTCCTGATAGTGAGGAGGTGCCAGATGCAAGCCAGTGGACGCACAACATTTTGCGCGATGGTGAGCAGCTATCGTTTTGTGTGTACCGCTCTGAGGCTGGAACGGTTACCTATGGCTGGATGATGCACGGATCTGTGCCGGGTGGCAAACTAACGGCCTATGAGCCAACGGAGCATCCAACGCTGATGAAACCTGGCCCTGATGAATGGTCGATTGATGCGGTTGAAACTTTTGTGCCAGAGGTTGAATCGCCAGTTTTTGACCATGTGTATGTGGCGAAGCTGTCTAAGCTGGAGCCAGTAGCAGCCTAAGTCAAACCTATTTCTCGCGAGGCCAAGAACCCCCAGCGCTTTATTGCTGGGGGTTCTTGGCTTTAATGGGTTAACGTCAAATCCGTTTGTCTATCACTTTTCGCATTTTTTGAGAGACAAACTTTGAATGCCTTCCAAAGAAAAAGGCTACAGCTCTAGAGCTGTAGCCTTTTGGGGGAGTCGCAATTGAGTTCAATTTTTGGTGTTACCTTTGGTGCCTAGCCACTCGCCAGACCAAACATAGTGGGCGATCGCGAACCGGAGTTTGTGCTCGGGTGTGGGTGAGCGGTGGCGTGAGTTTGTGGGTTTCATGAACCAGCGGTTGACGGTATCGAGTGAGCAGTGGGCGACGCGGGCAAGCTGTTCGCGGCTGAGGCTGTAATGCTGCTGGAAGTCGGCTAGCTCCATGCTGGGTGATGCCAAATCGAGCTGTACCCAATGGCGACGGCATAGCACTAGAGCTTCGGTGGTTTCAGTTTGCATGGTAGACCTCCGCGTAGGATGTGATCATGCTGGGGCTGATGCGGGAGAATAGGCTGCCGTTTTGGTAGATTTCGATCTCTTTGATACCGGACTTGAGGGCGGTGGTGGCGAGGCTGAGAATGATGGGATCTGTGAGGGTGAAGTCGCCTTGGCTGGAGTCGGGGATGTGCCATTGCAGGTGCATGTTGGCGGTGATGGCAAACCAGGTGGGGGCAAGCAGCAGCTCGATGATGGGGTTGCCGTTGGCGCAGAATTTGCGGCAGGCTGCTTGAAATTCTGCACTGTGCTGGGCTGTATTTTGCGCTGGAAGGCGTGTGGGTGGGCTGCTGGGCCTGTGGGTGGCTTTGAGCCGGATGGGCTTGCCTGTGGCGCTATAGTGGCCGCGGGGATTGCGCAGAACAATGCCCTGCTTATGCAGCTTGACTAGGCTGCTGCGAACGGTGTTGGGGTTGATGCCGCTGCGCGCTACCACTTCAAGCGGGGTGATGCCTGGATTCTCGCTGACGAGGCGGAAAACGGTCTGGATGTTGAAGGTGTCTTGTACGACCAGAGACGGTTCTGGAGCTGCGGTTACAGGTTGCCGAACGAACTGCTGTAACCGCCGTTCGCACTCCAAAAAGTAGCGCCGAACTTCTTTGCCTTTGGCTGTGCCTGCCATCATGGCCAGGGATTTGAAGCAGTCTAAGGTGAGTGAAATTGCTTCAACCTTAGTAGCGCTGGAACCATTGCTGTGAGCGACGTTCATCCACTTGGATAAGTAGTCTATTCCAGCCTCAAAATTACGAGTTAGCTTCTTTTTCGCAGCCTGCTTGGATGAGTAGCCGATCCACTGCCAAGCGTTGTCAAAAATGACCGGGAACGGCTCACTAGAACATACCAACGCTTCTACAGCACTTGCTGATAGATTTGTCATAGCCTGTACCTCTTGTAGGGGGATGGGTGAAGGAGCGATCGCCGGAGTTGTCCAGACGCAGGCGGTCGCTTTTGCTATGGATTTCAACTCTCGGGCTGTTTTTCCGGCTCCAGCAAATCTGCCAGCTCCTGAACGGTGAGGCTTAGCGTTTGACAAAGTTTCGCTGTTTGCCTCGGGGTGAGCTTTGGCGCGTAAACACCTCGCTCCCAGTTGGAAACAGTTTGATCTGTAACACCAATCGCCTCAGCCACCTGCCTTTGAGTGAGTCCCAGCTTTTCTCGGAGTCTCATAAACTCATTACCTGAACTCATCTTTACAAGAGTCTACTACAAGAATTAACTACAAGCCAACTTGACAACTACAAGCAGGCTTGTAATAATCATATCAGTCGGGGGAGCGGCACCCTGTTAAAAAGCCTCCCCGCCGGGTGGGTTCCGGGACTGAGGATAAAAGCCCGCTGTTATGCAACTCCTGCCAACCCTGGCGTTTGCGCCGTTTTGTTGAGCAAAGGAGGCTCGTGTTATGGTTCGACGTTCTGACCGTGAAGCTGCGATCGCGCAGGTTGAGGCCACCCTCGCTGAGGTGGAAGAGCTTGTGCGTGAGACGCGGAGGGCACAAGCCCGATTTGAGCGAGGCTTGGACGAAACAGTTCAAACCCTCGACGATTGGGGCATGGAGATTGAAGCGCTACTCGGCGCGTTGGATCGCTTCGTTGAGGCCCGTCCCTATTTGCAATAGGGAGACGACCTGAGCATGTCGTTAAAAGGTTCTGAGTCCGGAATTCCGGACAAAAAATTCCCCTCTCGACCAAATGCTTTCTCAGGGCCAGAGGTCGAAAGGGGAACCCCAAACACACGTTGAGGTATAAGCCTTATGGTTGCACAAATTTCTGTTTCTGAAACCCGTTTAACGGTTGTTTCTGCTGAGGAGGATGAGCGTGGCTCGGGCCGGGTGGCCTGGGAGGATAGCGCTGATGACCTGTGGTTGCTGATGGATGTGGCGCGAGACTTTTTCGCGGCGCGCGATCGCGACGATGTGGCTGAGGCGGAGCAGTTGTACAGCCGAGCGCTGAAGCTGGTGAACTGCTTTGCGGTGGTGCATGCGGACATTCATTCGGAGCTGCGCCGGATGGATCAGAAGCTGGGTGTTCGTCAAGTTACGGTTCCTGCGGAGTTTGAGGGTACCTGGCAGGTTGTGAAAGCGTAGGTGAGTCGAGGGCGATTTCCCCTAGGAGAATCGCCCTTCCTTTCAAGAATTTATTCGCACACCCAATTTGGAGAGACCTATGAGTTTGGCTGATTATCCCGCGATGATTGCTGAAGCTTCGACAGCTTTGCTGCGGCAGGAGCAGAAAACGCGCAAGCTGCAAGACATTGTGGCGATCGCGCTGGCTGATGTGGATCAGCAGGTTGCCTTTGACGAAACCTTGAAAAATGAGGCCCAACGTAAAGCTCGAAAGGCTGAACTGTTGGCAGATCCAGACCTAGCATCGGTGTTGATGGATTTGCAGGATGCTAAGGATGCCCAACGCGAGTTGGAGATCCAGCTAGAGCAGTTGCGCAGCGAATTTGCGGTGCAGAAGTTGGCAGAAAGACGGGCGATCGCTGTGATGGAGCTGCGGGCCTGTCAGGTGGCATGACATTTAACCCTAGGCTCTGTTCATTCGGGCAGAGCCTAGGTGTAGGAACTATCGGGGTGATTGAGTTCAAATCACCCTTATGCGCCGTTTCCTTCGCTCTAGACAACCGCTCCGATTCTGTAAAGGTGGCTCCGGCTCCGGTGGCGGTGGTGGTGGCGGTGGCGGTGGCGGTGGCGGCGAAGCTGAACCACCACAGCCAATTCCGATTGATGATTTGGACCTGCCTCCCGGCGTGGAGGTAAGCGATTACGACACAAACCGATATTACGAGTTTCAGATTGAGGGTAACGACGTTGAGCTGAGGATTTCCAAGGATAGTGGAGATGGGTATGTCGAGTTTCAGGTGAATGGGGACTACGACATCGGCAGCGCCTTGTCCCGAGAGGGAGCAAACCAAGCAACAAGAAGCCTGTTCAACATTATTGAG
This sequence comes from Leptolyngbya sp. AN02str, assembly GCF_050565595.1. Classification (NCBI taxonomy): domain Bacteria; kingdom Bacillati; phylum Cyanobacteriota; class Cyanophyceae; order Leptolyngbyales; family Leptolyngbyaceae; genus Leptolyngbya; species Leptolyngbya sp. AN02str. Next base: position 44,947 of record NZ_JBNXVR010000014.1, read on the forward strand.
CAGGATGCGAAAACCCGGCCTAATGGCTTCCAGTACCGCACGACTGCCTATGAGGGCGATGGTGAGGGGGCAAAACGAGCGGCAGCTTATGAAAGGGCAGGTTTTAGCAGGCCGATCACTGGTGAGCCAGGTAATACCCAGTACGCAATTGTAGAAAACGGCAGGCTGGTGCCAGACAACGGAAGGTTGTCGAGTGTTGAACGGCAAGCAGGCATTACGGCCAGCCAGGTGCAAGCAAACATTAATGCTGCGCGGGCTGAGCGCAATGCACGACGACAACAACGTAGAGACGCGAATAGGAGGCAACAATGATGAGCGACCGAAACCAGCAAGACAGCAACGCGCAATGCAGTTGGACCGACGAAGATGAAACTTTGTTCAAGCAGTTGTGCGAGGAAGTCAAAAGTCTCTCAGATGAAGAGACTATGGCCATTCTGAAGAAGTATCCTCAGCACATTGCAAAAGAGTATGAGGAGAACATTCTCTGGACTGACGAAGACGAGTCGCAAATGCGCCAAATGATGGCAGAGATTAACCAGAGCGACCTCTCGGATGAGGCAGTGAGGGCAATTGAAAGCAGGTACTCCAAGAAAGTTGTGGAAGAGTACCAGGATATGTGTGATGCGGTTGTGTCAGGGGCGATCGCTGCTGGTAAGGCTGCCAAAGAGAAGCAGGAGCAGAAGGCTGAGGGCTCTGATCAGTAAGCCAATTGTGATGTAGGAACTATCGGGGTGATTGAGTTCAAATCACCCTTATGCGCCGATTTCTCCGCTCTAGACAACCGCTTCAATTCCATAAAGGTGGCTCCGGATCTGGCGGTGGCGGTGGCGGTGGCAGTGGTGGTGGCGGCGGCGGTGCTGAAGCACCTGCACCAGTAGCTGTTGAACCAGAACCAAACGATCGCGTTGCTGGTGGTGGCAGGCTTGGTGAAAATGTCCAGCTAACTGGCGATTTTGAAGGCGTTTCTGTATTCAACTCACAGAATGGAAACAAAAGGGTTTATACGTTCCGAGCTGGTGATAAACCTGTCCAGCTTGAAATCAATAAGAATGGCGACAGCCATAATGTTGTCTTCACTGTCGCTGGACGCCTTTCGACCAATAACAGTCTCAGCGATGGAGAATCGGCTGTGGCTGTGAGACGGCTACAGCGCATCATTCGGGAGGACGCGAAAACCCGTCCTGAGGGTTTTCGATACGATACGAGTGCTGCTGATGGCGATCGCCGTGGCATGGTACGAGCAGTTGCGTATGAAAGTGTGGGCTTCTCGGTTCCTGTTAATGGGCAAGTTGGCAATACCCAATATGGGGTTGTTCGCAACGGGAAACTGACCCCTGACAATACGCGGCTGAATGCTGTACAGCGGATTTCAGGATTCAACAGTGAAGAGGCCGCAAGTAATTGGGCTGCGGTGCAACAATCTAGAGATTCCGCAAGAAATAGGCGACGCCAAACGAATCAGCGCCAGGAGCGAATTCGCCAGACTGCTAACCGCCGTAGAAATAATGGCTGATAGTGAGGAAAACTTATGACTAATTCTGAAGGCTTGAGCTTGACCAATACAGAATGTGGGCTGATGCATCGGCTCAATAACAAAGAACGTGGGCTGATGTGGAAGATCAGTGAAGAGGCTTTGGGTGTTGAGGACGATGAAAAGCTGGATGAGATTTTGGCCAAATATCCGCTCAATGTAGTTAATGCTTGGGCAGAGATGTACGAGGTTGGAGACTTGAGTTTGACGGACAGGGAACGTGAGCTGATGGATCAACTGGATGACGAAACATTTAATGTTGAGGATGATGAAAAGCTCGGTGAGATTTTGGCTAAATATCCGCTCAAGATTGTTGCAGCCTTTTGGGAGATGACCGAAGGCTTTGCAGCGGTGGTACAGGGTGCGATTCATCAGGCTCAGGGGCAGGAAGGCCAGGACTAGCTCAGCAATTTTGGCCAATGGAGTGGGCTGTTGCCGCGCTGGCCACCGAGGTAGGCCGGCTGGTTGAACAGGACTTCGCGGATGCTGGTGGGATGCCAGGTGGAGTCTCGCGGGCTGGGGATTTGTTCGGCATTGAGATGATTGGCGATCTTGGCAAACGATCGCCCCTCATTTCGTAGGGAAAAGATGCGCTCTACTACATTGGCCTGGGCGGGGTTAATGACGATGCCTGAGGGCGATCGCTGGTAACCGTAAGGTAAGCGGCCCCCTTTCTCTCCATCGATAGCTCCGCGTTCGGCGAGGGCGGCGCTGGTGCGCTCGGCGATGAGATCTCTCTCCAACTGGGCGAGGGCGGCGAACAGCGTCAAAACGAATTGCCCCTGAGGGGTGGAGGTATCCAAGCTCTCTTTACAGGAAACCAGCGTTACGCCGTATTTACCGAGTTCATCCACCAGGTCCAGAACGAGGCGGGTTTTGCGACCTAGGCGGTCGAGGGAGAGGATGATGATGGCATCGAGCTTGCCTGAACGCACATCGGCCATGAGGCGAGCCAATTGGGGACGTTTGGAGGCATCTTTGGTGCCGGAGATGCCCTCGTCGATGTAGTGGGTGGGCTGTGGCCAGCCTTTGACCTCGGCCATAGCCTTGCAGCGGGTTTTCTGGGCTTCTAGGCCAAAACCCTCGCGGGCTTGCTCTTCGGTGCTGACGCGACCATAGATGCCAATGTGCTGGATCTCTCGCTGATGCTGGATTTTGGGCTTTCGCTTTGCCACTGTTCAGTAACCGTTACGTTGTGCAGTAACGGTTCCCTTACTGCATATCCTTTGGTTGAAATAGGATTAAGTAAGGGCGTCTCTTCATGTGTCCTCTTAATTTTTTTCGGTTGTGAATCAATCACCTGAGTTTGATGATGCTCGACAGAGCATTGAGGCTATTAAGCAAAAGTTGCGCTATTGGATTGTGGATCATGCTGGGTTGGCGCCTTCACCTGAGCTTGCTTTGGAGTGGGCGATCGCACTGGAGGAGACTGCTCAACAAATTCGTAACGGCTCACACACGTCAAACCTGTGAAGCTTGCATGAGGAACTCTCATAGATCAGTGATTTCTCTCTAGCCGATTGATGCAACCCTCGCCAGATTGAAGATACTGGCGAGGGCTTTTATATGGCAAGGGTTGAGGCGGTTTGGAGAAATGCTCGTGAGCAGGCCTCTCTTTTTCAGATTTATCGGCAGACAGGTGATGTCAAAATTCGGAATCGGCTGGTGCTGCTGAATGACAGGCTAGTGTGGCAGATTGCAAGGCGGGAGGCGGAGCTTTGCAATGTGGAGGCGGAGGAATTGCAGCAGATTGGTCAAATGGGGCTAATTTGGGCTGTCGAAACGTTCGATCCTGGAAAGGGGTTTGCATTTAGCTCGTATGCGGTGCCCAAAATTCGAGGGGCCATGCAGCACTTCCTTCGGGACCACGGTTGGGATTTGGTAAAGGTGTCGCGCCGGAACCTGGAATATAGGAGTCGGGTAAAGAAGGCGAAGCGCCGGTTATTGGCAGATGGCTACCGTGAAATTGAGCTGGACGAGGTGGCGATCGCTCGAAGCCAGGGCTTGTCACGAGCCAAATGGCGGGAGGTATCGGAATCAACGGCTCGCAAACCGTTGGTGCATATTGACGATGCTCATCATGTTGCTGCTGAGACTGATGAATTGCCGCTGCTTTGGGCTGAGGTGCGTCGCGAACTGTCTGCTCTGCCCAATCCCTATCGCTCGACCCTGATGGATGTGTACTTCAAGGGAATGAGTGAAGCGAAGATTGCCCGAGCCAATGGCGTAACGCTGCAAGTGGTGAACGACTGGATTGTAGAAGGTATGCGTCGGTTGAAGCTGAGCAGTTTGGCAGATAGGAGAGAAGCATGATGCTGGTAGAAGTGAGTGGCTTTGATTACAACCGGGTGGGCGATCGCTCTTCGCTTGAGCAGGCGCGCGATCGCATTAACCGGCTGAACTCCACGACGGTGCGTAACATCATTAAAACTGGGATGGAGCTGCTGAGGATTAAGCCATCCCTGAAGGAGGAAAAGGTGTATTTGGCCTGGGTGCAGGCAGAGTGGGGCTGGAGCCGGCAGGATGTGAACCGATTTGAGAGCGTAGGCCGCGCATTTGGTGAGCATGTCGCAATTTGCGACAAGTTCGACGTTTCGGCGCTGTATGAGCTATCCCGCCCCAGCACGCCTCCTGCAATTCGAGAGCATGCGATCGCCGCTGCGACAGCAGGTACGAGAATCCGCCATGCCCGTGCCAAGGCGATGATTAGCGGAAAAGAACTGCCCCAGTTGATTGTGGGTAAAGCGGCTGTTGTGGTGGATAAGTCGAGCCCACGGTTTGGGCAAAGCTACGTTGTGCAAGCCGTTGATGAGGCAGATGGCTTAGTTTCGGTGAAGGATGAGCATGGTTCACGCTTGGTGCCGCTATCAGACTTTGGGGCAGAGCCAGAGGAAAAGCCTATCTCGGAACACAACTCTAAAAAACCCAGTCCGGCAGAGGTTCTATCAGCGGAACTGGATGTGGCTAATCTGCGAATTGAAAAGCTGGAGGGGGTACTGCGACGGCTGGTGATGGCGGCTCGTGCAGGGGAACTCAACGACACCTTGCTGGCAGCGGCAGAGCGGCTGATTTAGCGCGGCTGTCGGCGCGGTTGGAGCACATGATTGCCCTTAAAAGCTTTGAGGGCATAACTTTCGAGTAGGGCTAGCCAATCGGTTGCATCTACCAAATCTACCCAGGCTTGATAGCGGGCAGGTGCCAGGTAGAGCGTGCGCTTGGCCATGGCTCGCACGATGACGATGGCGTAGTTGTCACCTGCGGCCCACGCAAACGTCATTCCTACCAAGTCGGCAGGAATGACGGCTAATGGTCTCGCCAGATATGCTCTGCGTTCGCCCTTTAAGCGAGATGGAATGCGCGATCGCCATGCGACGACGACGATATGGCTAATCTGTCGGGTATCGAGACCACCGGATGACTCAAGGTAGTCACTTAATTGCTGTTTGAAGGAGGGGCCTCTGCGCAGGCTAAATGGATCAGCATCACGCCGATATTCAGCCCCTCTCCCGAAATCTTCTCGCAACTGGGAGATGGAGATGAGACTGAGCACGAGATCTGAGTGGGCGTCGGAATGACAAATCCACCAGCTGGTGACCACGCCGGGTTCGCTGGAAGGGACTCGATAGAGGGTTGCACGCTTGGTGTAGGCTTCCAAAAAGCCAGGAGGTTTTTGAGGTTGCTCCAAACCGAGCGCTCCTTTAACCCAAGCAAAGAACCTTTTGAGTAGGTAACTGCCACTGATCACGGCTCCTCTGTGTGGTGTGTCGTTTTGGAGCCGAGCAGCGGGATATCCAGGGCCTCATCTACACGCTCGGTCGGTAAGGCGCGGCCTGCGCCAAGGATTACCCCTGCGGAAGCTAACCAGGTTTGGGCGTGCTCATGCGGGACTGTAAAGGCTTTCCAAACACAGGCTGCGGCGATTGCCTGAAAGATAAATTCGGTTGAAAGAATTCGTTGAAGAGGGCTCTGGCGTTTTTTCACAGCTTGTTCTCTGGCTCTGCGGCATAGTTCCCCTTGAAGATAGTTACGCTGCGCAGCCCATTTTTTTGGGAAAGCTTAGGTATGGAGACTTTCTCTTATACATTGGGTTGGGCAGCGCTTAGGCGCTGCCTTTTTTTCGAGAGACGCCATCACGGAGAGGAAATGCTGAAATCTTGGTTTGTCGTCGAACTCTAGCGCTAGAATTCCTTGAAAGCGTTGGTTTTAGAGGCTTTTATGAATAAAGGTGAATTGGTAGACAAAATTGCTGAAAGCGCAAATGTGACCAAGAAGCAGGCCGATGCCATTTTGACTGCGGCAACCGATTCGATTATGGAAGCTGTATCGAAGGGCGAAAAGGTTACTCTGGTTGGGTTTGGCTCGTTTGAACCGCGTGAGCGCAAAGCTCGTGAGGGGCGCAATCCTAAGACGGGTGAGGCGATGGAAATTCCTGCGACGACGGTGCCTGCGTTTTCGGCTGGTAAGCAATTTAAAGAAATGGTGGCTCCTGACTAACCTTTTGACTGCCAACTTTTACTCCTGACGTTCTAGCCTGCTTCGGCAGGTTTTTTTGTACGTTTTGTCGGCAAATTGGGCTACCGACAAAGCCCGGATTCCTGGTTTGGCGGGAACTCTCGCGATGTCGGTGTCGGTGGAATGTCGGTGGATAAGAAGGCGGTAGCAAAGCGGCTGTATGAGCAGGGGCGATCGTATGCGGCGATCGCGCTGGATGTGGGCGTATCGACTCGTACTGTGGAGCGCTGGGGCTCGGAGGGGAACTGGGCTGTGCTGCGGCAGGCCAATGTGGTGCCATTGGAGCGGTCTGAGAGCCAGCCCAGGCAACGGCCAACGCCTCGCTCCAGGCGGGGTGATGGGGCAATTGACGAAATGGAGATTGTAGAAGGGGCGATCGCTAATTTGGCGGTGCTGTTGGATGGCTCAGGAGATGTTGACCCGCGTAGCCTGGGGGGAATTGCTGGGGCGTTGGTGCGGTTGCTGGAGTATCGACGGAAGGTTCAGCCTCAGACGGCGGCGGAGTTGGCAGAGCGGGCGATCGCGCTGAATATTAACCCGGCTGAGTTCGCGAGGGAGCTGCGTGAGAAGTGGCAGCTCAGGGCGTAAAGCGGAAGCAAGAATTTGTTGAGGAGCTGGAGCGGGAATTTGACCTAGTACATGAGGTTGAGGAGGGCGATCGCGCTGTTCTGAGCTTTGTGGAGTTCATTAACCAGGTGAACCCAAAGTACAAGTGGTCCACTATGAGTGAGCGTCTGGCTGCGTTGCTGCAATCGGTTGCTGATGGTGCACTGACCCGGTTGATGATATTTGTGCCTCCCAGACACGGCAAGAGTGAGCTGGTGAGTCGATTGTTTAGCGCGTATTACCTGTATCGCTACCCGGAGCGGTGGGTGGGGATTAACAGCTATGCAGCGGAGTTGGCGTACACGTTTAGCCGTGCGGCTCGGCAGAACTTTAAGCAAGCAGGTGGCAGCATTAGCGATGCCTCTAGTGCGGTGAACCACTGGGAAACGAATTCGGGCGGTGGTGTGTGGGCTGCGGGTGTGGGTGGGCCGATTACTGGTAAGGGTTTCAGCCTGGGGATTATCGACGACCCGCTGAAGAACCATGAGGATGCCAGCAGCAGCACGATTCGTGAGAAGCAGAAGGATTGGTACGACAGCACCTTTTACACGCGGGCGGAGGAGGATGGGGCGATCGTGCTGCTCCAGACCCGCTGGCATGAGGATGACCTATCGGGGTGGCTGCTTTCCAAAGAGCATGATGAGGACCCGGAAGGTTGGCATATTGTGTGCCTGGAGGCGATTAAGGAGTCCGGAACTCCGGAGTTTCCCCCAAGCTGCACGATAGAACCTGACTGGCGATCGCCGGGTGAGCCGTTGAACCCGGTGCGGTTGGGCCTGCGGCGGTTGCAGAAGATTCGCGCTCGCATTCGGGGCTATTTTTGGCAGGCGTTGTATCAGCAGCGGCCCCGGCCTGTGGAGGGCAATACGTTTAAGGAGTCGTGGTTTCAGCGATTTCGTGAGGTGCCTGACCAGCTGGAGCAATTGATTGTTTCGGTGGATGCGTCGTTTAAGGGCAATAAGACGAGCAGCTTTGTGGTGATTCAGCTGTGGGGGCTGAAGGGTGCTGACTTCTACCTACTGAACCAGCAGCGCGATCGCATGGGGTTTGTGGCGACGAAGGAAGCAATTCGGCGGATGATTGACTACTGCCAGGAGGAGTTTTTGATTGCGCCGTCGGCGGTGCTGATTGAAGATAAGGCGAATGGGCCTGCAATCATTGATGAGCTGAAGACTGAGATATCTGGTCTGGTGCCTATCAACCCTGGCCAGTCGAGTAAGGAGGCCAGGGCTGAGGCGGTGAGCCCGTACTACGAGGGCGGGAATGTGTGGATTCCTGAGAGTGCGATCGCTCGGTTTTCGGTGAAGGACTATGTGGACGAATTCCTATCCTTTCCAGATGGGGTGACCGATGATCAGGTGGATGCCAGCTCCCAAATCATTTGGTGGGTGATGCAGCGCCGGCGACTGCCTAAACACAAGCGTCACCAGGCGCGATCGGTTGGGAATTGGTGAGTACTGTTTGCTAACCTCATGATGGCGGCACTAGTTTGAAAAAATGTACATCTCCAAACTCCAAATCTACAACTACAAAAGCTTCTACGAGTCCGAAGAAGTTGAGTTTACACCTGGATTTAACATTATTGTTGGGCAGAACAATGCGGGAAAAACAGCCCTGGTAGAGGCATTAAGCCTCAAATTTGACAACAAACCTCACCGCAGCTTCAAGACAGCACCTAGAGAAGAATCCAATTTAACCAGTAAAAGTCGAGTTAGTATTACTCTTGGTTTTGGGCCCAAGGAAGCACTTCAAATATTAATTAACCACTTCTCTTTAAAGCAGAAACAAGAGATCAGTTTTACTACGATTGCAGATGGCTCTGCCGAGATAAAAACTGCAAAAGCCTATTTGTTGCTGAGAGAAGTCTTGGAAAGTGGTGGGAATCTGGTCTGTAACTTCCGAGATCAAAAGTTTATCAATCCAGTTCCGTACTTTCAGGAGTATGGATTGATGCTAGGCAATACAGCAGAAATGGCAATACAGCTTAATGAGCTAGGAAACGATCTGAAATATGTTGGATCCCGTTGTTTAGATAATCATCAAAACCATGGTTTTATTCTGGCAAATTTTGCACAAGAGAGGATTTATACATTTAGGGCTGAAAGGCTCAATGTCGGTACGTGCCAGCTAGGCAGATGTACTGAATTGATGAGGGATGCTAGCAATTTGCCAGAAGTGTTGAGTCAGTTGCAAAGCAATCCTGCTCGTTATCGAGAATTCATTAAAAACGTCCAATCCGTATTTCCAAGCATTGCGACTATCACCACGCCTTCAATTGGAAGTGATAAGGTTCAAATTAAAGTCTGGTCTCATGATCCAAATGATGAGCGACCTGACTTAGCTGTATCTCTGGAAGAAAGTGGAACTGGGATTGGTCAGGTTCTAGCGATGTTGTACGTGGTGACAACTTCCAAGCATCCTCAAGCCATAGTTATTGATGAGCCCCAAAGTTTCTTACATCCGGGAGCTATTAAAAAGCTATTTGAGGTTCTAAAGAAATACTCTCAACATCAGTTCATCATCACCACACACTCACCAACAGCGCTGTCTGTCATCAGACCATCTGTGCTATTACTTGTACGGAAGGATGGCTTTGAAAGCCATATTGATACTCTTAAAACAGCAGAAGCGGCTCAAGTACAAGACTTTTTGTCAGAAGTCGGTGCAAGCTTCTCTGATGTGTTTGGGGCAGACAACATTCTTTGGGTGGAAGGGCCTACAGAAGTACAATGCTTCACCTTCATAGTGGAAGAAATTCTTAATGAATCTCTAAAAGGAACCAAAATTTTAAGCGTTTTGCAAACTGGCGACTTTGATGGTAAACACGCCAAAACTGTTGCGCAGATTTACGAGCGGCTAAGCGGAGGTGGAGGGCTGCTGCCTCCAGCAATTGGATTTATTTTTGATCGTGAGGGTAGAAGCCTAAAGGAGCGCGAAGAAATAATCAAGATGAGTAAGGGTAAGTTCTCTTTCCTTCAGAGAAAGATGTACGAGAACTACCTTCTACACCCAGAAGCGATCGCCGCTTTGCTCAACCAGGAAGATTCATCACGCGAAACTCCAGTATCAGCACAGGAAGTGAACGAATTTCTGGAGGAGCATTCTCAGGAAGCCGGGTTATGGAAGGATAAAAAGCGTTTTGATCATCTCAGTCAAGAATGGTTAGAAAATATTGACGGCGCGGAACTTTTGCAGCTTTTGTTTGGGAGCCTAACAGACTTTCGGGTGTCATATAAAGACAACAAAGTGAGATATGGCTTGATACTGACGGAGTGGTTAATTCAGAACAAGCCTTCTGATTTACAAGAAATCGCTGATTTGCTGAAATCAAAGCTATTTCCAGAAACTGCTTGATCTAGTAGGAACCCTGGGGCTGAAGTGTTTCGCTGTCAGACATGGGTTACAAGCCTGCTCAGAGCTGCAAGTCAGCCCAAGAGAATATCGAGTGGTACAAGGGTTTCGACCTGTTTAAGCTGGCCTGGGTTGGGCCGAAGTTCGACAGTCGGGACCCTGAGTACGAGCGGAAAATGGCCGAGCTGAAGCGGGTGTTTCAGGGCCATAACGTGCTGGCAGAGCTGGTTGATAACTGGAAGGATGGGCTGGTCAGCGAGCCGTTTACCTGGTACTTGAAGGACTCGAATGGGCAACGGGTAGAGGCAGCTGAAGCAGAAATCGCCTTGCAGCGGTGGCTGGACTGGGTGAACCAGCAGGCGCTGGAGCTTGACCCGTGCACCACCAATTTTGAACAGACGGATATTTGGTCGGAGTTCGTTTTATCCCTGGGAGTTACAGGCGAGGCATGCCTGCGGCTGTGGCAGCCGGAGCGGTTTGCCGATGACCCTGACCCCATTCACCAGATTCACCTGCATGCACCGAAAACTGGAACGGTGCAGGTGGAGCGTGGGGATGATGGGTTTGTGGATGAGATGTCCTATGCATACGGCCAGGGCACGCAGGAGAAACACACCCGAAACGACCGGGGTGAAATGGTTATCACGACTTCTACCAATGAAGAACCGCTGGTGATTGATACGGGTGGGCGTTGGCTGATTCAACGGGTGCAGGGGCGATCGCTGCTGACGCCTAGTGCGAAGCAGAAGCAGGGCAGCATTTGCCATGCGCTGACGATGAAGCTGCGGAATCAGGAAATTGGCGGGTTTAAGGAACGGACCCTGCTGAATGCTGAGTTTCCGGAAGATGAAGAGGGCAATCCGGTAGCGGTGGAGCGCGGGCCAGGGATTGACCAATACCTCTACGGCATTCCCACCGGAGATCCAACCTCGCCAGGGTATGCGATGCCGCAGATTCATGAATCGCAGCCGGTGAGTGTGCAAACGTTTATCGACAGCATTCAGATTGACCGTACGCTGCTGTATTTGGAGTTCAAGCAGGGGCACCTGCTGAGCAGTGGTGATGGTGGCCTGTCGGGTGAATCACGCATCCAAATGCGCCAGGGATTTGAACTGTTTTTGCGGGGCTACAAACGCCCGGTGGAGAGTGCGATCGCCAACATTTTGAACATTGTGTTGCGGATTTTGGGATACACCGAGCTGGAAGCGGTGGTGCAGTTGAACATCACCACGGGCAAGCTGAGCGCTGAGGAGCGATCGCAAATTATTGAGGAGTATCAATCGGGATTGCTGAGTAAGGCAACGGCGATCGCCACGTTGGGCACGGTGAAGGATGTGGATGCTGAGCTGAGCTTGATTGAGGAGGATATTAACGCTGCGATGGCTCGTCAGGCAGCATTGGCTGAGGCTGAGGACGATGAATCCTGAGGTGTTGAGCCTGATTCGGCGCTATGACCGCCTGATTCGGCAGTTGGAGGAGCCGGTGATTCGGCGGCTGGATGCCTCGCTGGATAGTGCTTATCGAGAGTTTGAGCGGGAGTTTTTGCAGCAGTATCCGGCGATCGCCCAAAAGACCAACTTGCTGGCTACACAACGGCGGGCAGTGCTGATAAACGACCTGGGCAACCTGTTGGCGGTGATTCGCCCTGAGATGGCCGATAGCTATGAGCAAACGTTTGAGCGGTTGATTCGCGGTGCAGGCGTGCTGGGTGGAAACCTAGCGGGTGAACTGATGCGGGCGATCGCCCCTGATAGCTTTGTGCGCCTGTTTGCGGGGATTCCGCTGGAGGCAGTGGCGTTGCAGGCGAGAGATGCCAGGAGACGGCTATACCGCTATAACGAGACTTTTCAGAATAAAGCGAGCGCCATTATTGAGCAGTCGCTGATTCAGGGTTGGGGGCCGCAGCGTGCGGCGGAGCTGCTGCGACGGCAGATGGGGCTGGCCAAGAGTAAGGCGGAGCAGATTGCACGAACTGAGACCCTATCTTCCCTCAACGACGCTGCCCAGATGCGATACCAGGACAACGGCGTTGAGGGTGTGCAGTGGATTGTTACGCCGTCTGAGCAGCTTTGCGCGTACTGCGCGGCGCGGAACGGGTACGTTTACGCGGTTGGGAAGGTGCGGATTCCGGCGCATCCGCTGTGTCGATGTGTGGTGCTGCCGTGGCGGGCTGCTTGGCAGGCTGACGGGTTGACCGCCGACGCGATGCTTTTGGAGTATCGACGGGCGCGGCTTGAGGAGCTGTATCAGCAGAATCAGCAGCCGAACTATGGACCGACTCCGTTTGAACGGGCTGCGGGGCTGACGTGGGCTCCTGAGCCGCTGTGGAAACCGTGAGGCTGGATTCTACGAGGCGATCGCACCACTGGCGAGACATCTGCCCTAGAACGATTACCGTCGCGCAGAGCAGCAGGAATGCGGACCATAACCAACGATAGGTGGCGATCGCCGCTGGTGAAGTGAGCTGGCGATAGCGACGGGTGGTGTCAAACCGACCTTTGCGGTAGACCAGGCGGAATCCGTAGGCGGCAGAGGACGCGGTGATTGCGAAGGAATGGGTAGCGTATTGCATTTTGAAAAACTCCTTGTAGGGTGAGGCCCGGTGTAGAGAGTGGGCCGGAACGTCGCGGCGCTTGGAACGATGCCGCTGAATTCAGGTTAATCTGGTGTTGATGGATATGTCAACACCATGAGCAAAGATCAGTTTTTGAATGCCAGCCTGAGTGAGCTGCAAGTGGCTACGGGGGTCGATCGGGCAACTTGGTCGAAGTGGCTGAATGGGCATTTGTCGCCCCGGCTGGATACTTTGGAGGCGATCGCTGTGAAGCTGGGGGTTGAGGTGTGGGTGCTGGTACATTGGTTCAAGCTGCGGCAGGGGCAAATGTAGGAACCATTGCGGGGTGAACATTTTGAACCCCTGGCCATGACCCGTAGACGAATGATTGATGGCAGCTGGACTGCCAGAATTGCGCGAAATCACTACAACCTCAACACCTTTTGCTTTATGTGGGGCATTCGGTTTGTGGGTGAGTTTGGCATGCCGGAGCTGCGGCCCTGTGATGCAGTGCCGGAGAGCATTTTTCCCTATGACGAGCGGAACAAATGGAAGCCGGAGGATGGGGCAATCCATTTCTACTGTGAGGATTGCGAGTTTGAGAATGTGTGGCTGCGAGCGAACCGCTACCCTCACATGCCTGCGGTGGTGCAGAAGGCTGGTGTGGTGCTGACGCCGGACTTTAGCCTGTTCACAGATTTTCCGGTGGCAACGCAGATTTGGAACGTGTATCGCAGCCGGCTGCTAGGCGCGATTTGGCAACACCAGGGCTTGCAGGTAATTCCTTCGGTGGTGTGGGGCGATCGCGCTTCGTTTGCGTGGTGCTTTGATGGGTTACCTGTAGGTGGCACGCTGGCAGTGAGCACAGGCCATGTGGCCAAGCATGAGCAAGCCGGATTTATGGCGGGGTTTGAGGTGATGCTGGAGCGCTGTCAGCCGGATACGGTGCTGGTGTATGGGCGCGGGATGAAGGGGCAACTGGAGGCGATCGCCAATGTGCGGCGGTATGACTCGCGGCTGACCCAAATCTATGAGGCACGGAAGCGGAAAACTGCTTAGTGCGTGGGAACTCTGCCGCTGAACTGAACGGCATTTCCACGATGGATTTCAAAGAAGCTCTGGCAGCTATCAAAAAACTCGAAAACGGTGCTGAGCTGGTTTCAGCAATCGAGGCGGAAACGGAACGCCTGAACACCAAGAATTTTGAGGTGATCGGCGAGAAGCGAAATGCCACCAGTAAGCTAACGGCCTATGAGACGGCGCTGACTGCGATCGCCACGGCATTGGGTGTCGAAGGTGATGCAGAAGCGGTGCTGGCCAATACAGAGGCCAAAGTGCGGGCGATCGCTGGTGAAGCGGCACAGCTGCGCACCGATAAGGCTGCGCTGGAAACTCGTGCCACTGAGGCCGAGGGCAAGGTGAAGGGACTGGAGCGAAAAACCAAAATTAGTGATGCCGCGGCAAAGTCTGGGGCTAATGCTGCGGTACTGGAACGGTTGCTGGGCGACAAGATTGATGAGCTGGCGATCGCCGAGGATGGCGTGAAAGTTGGCGATAAGTTGCTCAAGGACTATATCGAGGCTGATGAAGGGCTGAAACCGTTTGTGCCTGCGCTGTTCCCCTCTTCAACCGAGCAGAAGCAGGAACCTGAGAAGAAGCCTGCTCCACAACCAAAACTCCCCAGTTCGGCTCCAACCGCAGGCCAGGGCGATAAGCCTGACTTGCTGGCCACCTATGCCGCGAAGAACTACGGCGGTGCGAAGGCCCTAACCGCGACAAAAGCCAAATCTGAAGAATAGCTGCTGGCAGCAGAGCCGCTCGTCTGGTACGGCGGAACCCCGAAACCGTTTACCTAAGGAAACATCATGCCCGGAGTAACTTGGAAAAGTTTTACGATGCAGCAGCCGAATTGGTCGGCTGAGCAGTTGACGGCAGAACGACTGCTGAATGCTGGCACCCAATTGGATATTGCTCAATTTCCCTTTTCTGACAGTGTTGTGGTGACGTTGGCAGCTGGAGCCGTAACCGCTGGCTCGAACAAAACATTGGCTCTAACTTCGCCACTGACGAACGATATCCCTGCTGGAACAATTTTGGATTTTGGCTCTGGCGAATTCGCCACGCTGAGCAGCAAGGCGGTGAAGGGCTCTAGCAGTATTGCTGGGGTAACGCTGGCCGCAGACCTAGAGGGTGGTGAATCGGCTACCTACCGAGGAACTAGCGGTCAGATTACGGTGGCGAGTGGAACATTGGTGGGCCGGACGTATGCCGAGCGGGAGAGTGGGGACGGGTTTGGCCCTGCGACTCATACGGACGATGAGTTTTACATCGTTGCCTTTCAGGTGGAGCGGGCGGAAATTGACGCCGGGGTGACTTTAGTTCGGCATCAGACGCTGGTTTATGAGGATCAGCTGCCCGGTTGGGGGACTGCCAGCGCCGATATGAAAGCCAAGGTGCGATCGCTCTACCAAACAATCGTTTCTGCGGGCTAAGGCTGGCCTAGCCGCATTCTCTGAACGTTTTATCCAGTCTTAGTTAGGGGTAACAGAAACCATGCCAACATCATTTTTTGACCTGTATCAACAGATCCAGGAGGATCGGTACTTCGAGCGACTTGCGCTGGAACCTCAAGCGCAGTTTGGCTCTGAGCAGCAGCCACTTTTGGGTGCAAGTATTCTGCCAGAGCGTCTGGTGGAAGAAAACAGCTACGAAGAAACGCAGGTACGCTACCGTACGCAGCCAGCGCTGGACAACAACCGCTATAGCCCTACCCAGAAGCAAGCCAATGGTCATTTGATTGGCTCTTTTAGAGTAGATTTGGGCCACACAGATACCCAGAAAGAGTTTACTGGCAAGGATTACGACGATCTTTTGAAGCTTTTGATGCGGGACAGCGATATGGAGGCAATTCAGCGCCTGATTCGCTGGAGTGATAACGAACTTGTACGCCCACACACCATCAAAAACGAGATCCAGCGGTGGCAGGCGCTGTTGAAAGCGGAGGTGCAGCGACGCACGAACAACGGTGAGATGGAGACCGTAACCTATTACCGACCCGAAACCCACTTTGTTGAGGTGGAGAGCGGCAGTTTGGCGAACCCTGAAGGCTGGTACGACAACGATTACGACCCATTTGACGACATTGAATTGGGCGTAGAAACGCTAGAAGGCTTGGGCTATCAGGTGACGGGGGCTTACAGCACCAGTTATTTGGCTCGGGTACTGCGGCGCAATGCCAAAATTGTGGGCCGTTCGACTTCGATTACGGTCAACGCCAATGGGCAGATCACTTCGACGACGAACCGGGTGAGCAATACGGTGTTGGATGATGTGATGCTCGACGAGAGCTACCCCGTCATCACGCGCTACAACGGCGGCTATGAAGGTCCGACCAAGTTTCAGCGGTACATGCAGGTTGACGAGGATGCAGACTATTTGCTGCTGACGGGTTCGACGCAGCGCCGCTACGAGCTGGCCACAGACTACGTGGGCGTTACTCAGGCTGACGTGGGTGAGTTTGCTGATGGGGCCTTGGTTTTGGACAACACGCTGGGCTACTACGCAGTGGGCCGCAACGTGGGTCAGTCCAGCCCAGGGCGCACGCTGAAGACCTGGCCTAACGAGAAGAAGCCGGTGGGCATGGGTGGTGAGAGCTATCAGACTGGCCTTCCTGTGCTGGCCGACCCTCAGGCTTACTACGTGATTAAGGTCAAGCGACCCACCGCGTAATTGGATCGAAAGGTTAAGAGCAGATTAAGTAAATGGTTTCTATCCCACCGCTCACCGCTGCAAAATCGTGGCGAGGGAAGTTGTACCGCAAGGGCTGCACGCTGGTTCCTGAAGACCTGGCGATCGCTCTGGGTGTGCTTCCCTTGCCGACTCAACCTGTAACCTCGACCTCGGAGGATGACCTATCGGAGTCCGGAACTCCGGACTCGGTAGCGGCATTGGAGTGCCTGAATGGGGATGCGATGACGATGGCGCAGCTGCCAACCATCGGGCGGGGTGCGGCAGCTCTCATTGTTCGATCGCGGCCTGCGGCAGGCTACTCCAGCATTGACGAAGCGATCGCCCTAAACCCGAAGGTGACGCGCCATCCCTACACGGTGGATTGGGACAAGGTGAGGGCGTGGAATGGTTGATTATCTTGACTCGGCAAGCTGTTTGGATGAGGTGAAGACCAACCCATCGGTGAGGGGTTTGGCCGGAGTTGAGTACGACAGCTATTTAACGAATCAGCTCATGATTTCGGCTGGCATGAATGCTGAAGTGCAGACGGTGTATCGGCCCTATTACGTTGCCGCGAAATTTTTGGAGCAGCTGCGATCGCAGCAAACCGTAAGCAAGGCCGATGGGGCTGATTTTACCGGATTGGCTAAGCCGATTGAGTCGCTTTTGGGGCTACAAGCCTCGTTGGATAAGGCGATGGGGCTAACGATTTCAGATGGATTTGAAGCAATTTTGCCGGACTGCCAGGTTTGTGAAAACAAGCTTGGCGGTGCATCTCGCTACAGGACGCGATCGCACACACCCACAATGAGACCTTAGGTATGAAACCAAATGCTTTAAGTACAATGCCGCTGCAAGAGCTGGGCAAAGCCCAGGCGAAGTGGGTGCAACAGCAATTGATTCGGGGTGGATACCTGCCATATGGCAGCGATGATGGTGTGGTTGGCCCGATGACCCAACGCGCTTTTGCCAAGTGGAAGCAGGATGCGAGTCAGGCATTTCCAGATTTGATTAGCCAGGGCAGCATTGAGCTGCTGGCAGTACTAGACGAGCCCAACCCTGTTTCTGAACAGGTAAATGATTCACCAATTGTTTTAGACCCTAATGCTGGACGATTGACCGGCAAAACGGCACAACTACCGTTGGTTGGTTTGGTGTATCAAAACCAATGGATACTGCCAGATTTGCCTTTTTTCACCTATGGCGAAGCCACGCAAGGCATGAACCCACGGCGGTTGCCAACCACTGAAGAAGAGGTGCGCGGGCTGTTACTGATGGCGCGGGCTGCTGGTGAGGTGAGGAAAGTACATGGTGAGCCATGGCGTATCAACAGCTGGGGACGCCCTGGAAAAGAGAATGAGCGAGTGGGTGGAGCAAGGGGCTCGACACATCGCTGGTTTCGTGGTGTGGATGTGCGCCCAATCAGCGCTAAGCACCGCAGCCCCAACGATCCAGCCTTCAAAAGGTTGACGGCGATCGCCCGCGACAATAAACGAATTTGTGGGATTGGCCACGGTGAGGTACGCGGAATGTTTAAGCACCTGGATGTGGGTTGGGGCAGTGAGCGTGGCGTGCCAGCCAATCTGAGAAACAACACTAGACGGCGAGAGTTTCCCTATTAATGGCCAGCCCGTTTCCAGCTAATGCCACGCTGACGTTCCAGGTTCCTGTGGGTGAGCCTGGAATTGATACGTTGGGAAACATGACCCAAGCGACAGAACCATTTGTGGCGCAGGTTTATTTTCGGGAGGCGAAGAATCGAGGTTCAACCAGCAACGTAGCTGAGGAGAGCGAGCGGGTATCACGCTTGCAGTTGGAGGGGAGATTGGTGGAGCCGGACAGCCTGCCTGCAAACGTATCGGTGAAGGCAGCGGCAGTGTTGCGCGACCTGGGTGGGGTGGCTACCGAACTCGATGGCGATTTCTTTTTGGAGGAATCGTTGGGGAGTGCGTTTGGCACTTCTGCGGTGTTAGGGGCTCCCATTCGCGGCTATTTTGTGCGGCGGGTGCGATGGGGGGAGGCGCTGTAGTTGGTGCGACTCCGGATTGAAGTGAGGGACTTGGGGGCGATCGCCAGCTTGGAGCGGTTGCAAGAGGTGTTGGGCGATTTGTCGGCCCCACTGGATGAGGCTGGGGTCTTTATGGAGAGGGAGACTCGGCTGAATTTTGTGAGCCAAACCACACCTGATGGGGCAGGTTGGGCAGGGCTACGGCCTGCAACGCTGCGACGGAAAAAGACGCGGGCAATTTTGCGGGAGACCAGCACACTGATGGGTGGAATCCAGAAGCAGGCTGCCACGGCCAGCAGTGTGCAGGTAACGAGCACCGGCGCGAAGTATGGGATATTTCACCAGACCGGGACGAGCAAGATGGAGCAGCGGGAATACATTGGCATTGGCGATCGCCACATTCCACGCATTAAGCAGATTTTTGACGGCTACATTCAGAGGGCGCTATGAGACCTGAAACAGAGCAGAGCATTGTTGCCCGATTGGCACCGCTGCGCAGCGTGAATGTGGTGGTACGGGCAGTGCCCAATATACCTGCTGAGTTGGGTGAGCCGACGGGGAACGGTGAGGTGTTGCTGATCTGTAAGCGTGGCAAAGCGGAGAAGCCTTCTGGGATGGGTCGGTTTCAGCAGGAGGTGAACGACGAGTGGCACCTGACGCTGACACTGAAACACATTCGTAGCGAAGCCGGGGTGATGACCTTCATCAACGCCATTATTGCTCTGCTGTTGGGGTTTCGCCCGGAGCAGTGCGGCAAACTGTGCCTGGGAAGCTATGAGATACTCGGGATAGACCAGATGGGCTTTTGGCGGGCTGACCTGATGTTTATGGCTACGCGCTTAGTGCTGGAAACGAGCGAGGATGAGGCGATCGCCCTGCTCAGCCAGATTACTTTTGAGACTGAGGTTTGGGACACACCCGTTGAGCCAGATTTGGTAATTCCTGAGACTGCGGAGTAGTGGGAACGCTACGTCAGCAATTGGGCTGAAGTGGCATGCAGAAATTTCTTTATACAGGCCCGTTAACGGCGCTGACCCTACCTGTAAAGGAGGGTGAACCCATTCGAGAAGTGCAGCTGATTCCTAACAAGGTGGTGGAGTTGCCGACTGATTGGGTTTTTACCACCCGACTGAAAGCGTTGGGTTATTTGACTGCCGTTGAAACGACCGTAAATGAGCCGACGTTGCCAGCCCCGAAGCGCACCAGTCGCAAGCAGGAGGCAGAATAAATGGCAGCAAATTTTTTACACGGCGTTGAGACGATCCAGATTGATGATGGGCCTCGCTCTATCCGCGAGGTGAAATCGGCTGTAATTGGCCTGATTGGGACTGCGCCACTCTACAAGGTGGCAGAAGGCGATCGCACCATCAACACTCCCAAGCTCATCCTCAGTGATGACCGGGAGGCAATTCGCTATTTTGGCAATCGCGCGGCTGGGTTTACGATTCCTGCTGCATTGGATGCGATTTTGGACCATGGCGCGGGCGTCGTGGTGGTCGTGAATGTGTTTGATCCCAGTGAGCATAAGACTGTCGCTGAGGCCATTTCCTACACCTTCTCCACCACTGGTACCAGCAAAGACAAAATTCAGTTGCAGCAGGTAACGGGCACAGCACCCAGCCAGACCGTTGTGGACGGAACCACAGCAGAAGGGCTGACGGGCGCGTTTACCGTGACGAACCAAGATGCTTCAGTCACCTATGTTGCCGCGACGGATTACACCATTAACGTGGTGACGGGGGAGCTGGCACGGGTGACGGGGGGAGCCATTACCAGTGGGCAGCAGGTGCAGGTGACTTACACCTATGCAGACCCTAGCTTGGTGCAACCTTCGGACATTATTGGCACGGTGGATGAGTCGGGCAGTCGCACTGGATTGAAGGCGTTACAGGATGTCTACTCGCTCTATGGCTTTACGCCCAAGATCATCATTTGCCCTGGCTTTAGTGAGCTAACGGCAGTTTCGACTGAGATGCTGGCGATCGCTGAAAAGGTGCGGTCGATGGCGTTGCTAGATGCTCCGGTGGGTGCAACTCGGGACGAGGCGATCGCGGGCCGTGGCGGTGCAGCTCCGGTGGGCAACTTTGGCACGAGTAGCCGACGGGCAATTTTGCTGTACAACCGTCCTCAGGTCTATGACACGGTGACCGACTCCAACCAGATTGAGCCCTATTCGGCTCGGTATGCAGGCGTGATGGCTGCGAATGACCGGGCAAATGGCTATTGGTGGAGCCCTTCTAACAAGGAAATTCGCAGCATTGTGGGCGTAGAGCGCACGCTAACCGCTGGCATTAATGACCCGGATAGCGAAGTGAACCTGCTGAATGAGGCGGGCATTGTCACCATCTTTAACGCCTTTGGCAGTGGGCTACGCACCTATGGTAACCGCTCTGCGGCTTGGCCCACTGACACTAGTGCGCTGAACTTTATCAGCATTCAGCGGACGGTCGATATCTTGCACGAGTCGGTTGAATATTCGATGCTGCAATTCCTCGATCGCCCGATTAACGACGCGGTTTTGGATGCGGTGGTGGAGAGCGTCAACGGCTTCATTCGGGAGCTAATTCTGCGTGGGGCGCTGATTGCAGGCTCTCGCTGCTTCTATGACCCGGCACGGAACCCGGCAAGCCAACTAGCGAACGGCCAGGGCGTATTCAACCTGGATGTGATGCCTCCGCCTCCGTTGGAGCGCATCACGTTTGAGTCTCGCGTGAACATCAACCTGCTCAACAACGTTGGGCAGAATTTGGCACCGCTCGGCATTTAGTTGGGCTGAGTTTTGTTTGCTTCAAGTTTGTGTCAACTCGCTCAGCAGTGAGGTTTAGATGAGCAATAACGCCAATGTTTTGGAAGATGCCGTGTGTTGGCTTGATGGGCGATCGCTCGCGGGCTATGTGAAGGAAATTGAGTTGCCTGAAATTAAGTGGGCAACCGTGGAGCACGAAGCACTGGGCATGGTGGGCACACCGGAATATCCGGTTCGGATTGAGGCGATGGAATGCACTATCACCTGGTCTGAGTTTTATGAGGAGCTAGCGCTGGCTTCCGCTGACCCGTTCAAGCCGGTGCGTCTCCAATTCCGGGCCAATATGGCCCAATACGGCACCGAGGGCAAGATCGGCGATCGCTTGATGAAAGTCGATCTGACGGGACGCTTTAAGGAAAATTCGCTGGGTAGTTTTAAGTCTGGCGAGGCGGGTGAATTTGAAACCATGATGGTTTGCACCTACGTGAAGCAGCACTTTAACGGGCGCGACATTCTCGAAGTGGATGTAAACATTCCGCTTTATCGGGTGAATGGCGAAGACAAGTTAGCTAACTTTCGCAAGAACTTAGGAAATTAAGATGGCGAAGAACGCAGTAATTGAAGCGATCGCCGTCGAAGCGGCTCCTGAGGCTCTGAATACGGTGATTGTGCTACCGGGTGGCCAGGTGGCTGTGGAGCAGGAGCTAAGCGGCGCGGACTATTGGGAATTTTTGAAAATTGCCAGCAAGAACGCCGCAGAGGCTACTCGGTGGCTAATGCTGCGGGCCTATGTGGTGAATGGTGAGGCCCTAACCATTGACCAGCTAGAGGATGAGGACGGTATTGGCTTTGAGGGTGCTGCGGTGCTGAGCAGTGAGGTAGCCAAGCTGTTTGCCCCTGAGGGTGAGGTTGTTGAGAGTGGTATTGCTCTGCCTGGTGGCAAGGTGGCGGTGAAACAAAAGCTGCCGGGGCGGAAATTCTTTGAGTTTCAGCGGATGGCGGGTGAGGATGCGATCGCCGCTACGCGGTGGGTAATGACCCAACTGTTTGAGGTGGATGGGGCAGCGTTGACAGAGGCCATGCTGACAGCGGATGGCCTTGGCTTCAAAGGTGTGGCCCTCCTCAATCAGGAAATTAACAAGCTTTTCAAGGCAGCCCTAGCCCACAAGAAGTAATTGCGATTTCGAGGGAAACGGGCTGGGGCATTGGTGAACTAAAGGAGCTGTCGCTGGAGGAGCTGAAGTTCTGGCGACGCGAGGTGATTACGTTCCAAAAAGCGCGAGAAAAAGCGGAGCGCGACGCGGCGAATGTCTAGCCAGAAGCTACAAATTCTTATTGAGGCGCTGAACCAGGCTTCTGGCCCGATTCGTGAGGTGCAGCAGCAAATTGAAGCAATGCAAAACACCAGCCGGGGTTTCCAGGATTTGGGCAACCAGATCACTGGGGTTGGTAGGGCGATGAGCCTGGGTGTAACGGCTCCCATTGTGGGTGGGCTAGGTTATGCCGCTCATGCTGCGATCGGGTTTGAAGCGGCCATGGCGGATGTGAATAAGGCGCTGGGAGCCGACACGCCAGAGGCAATGGCGGATGTGCGCGAAACGGTAATGTCTCTGAGCACGGAGATGGGCCGATTGCCAACTGATATGGCTGCGATGGTGACTGAGGCAGGCAAATTAGGTGTAGCCAGGGATCAGATTGAAGACTATAACCGCCTTGTTGCCCAGGTCGGGGTGGGTTTTGACATGAGCGCGGGGCAGGCTGGGGAGTCGATCGCCAAGATGACCAATGTGCTGGGCTATATGGACAGCCAGGGCCGTGTCAATATTGACGGTTTGGTGCAGCTCAGCGATACCATCAACTACCTGGCTGATACCGGTGCGACTAGTGAAGCGGCGATCGCTAATGTTCTAGGGCGAGCGGGTGGTACTACTCGAATTTTTGGGATGGCCAATACCTCGGCAGCGGGTTTGGCCACGGCATTTTTAAACCTGGGTGATGCGCCGGAAGTGGTTGGTACGGCTTTGAACAGCATGCTGCCAAAGCTGCAAACGGCAACTAAGCAGAATGACAAATTTCAAAATGCGCTGAAGTCGATTGGTATTGACGCGGGGCAATTTGAGCAGGCGATCGCCAAGGACGCGACGGGGGCATTTCTCGATTTTGTGGATGCGGTTTCGCAGGCGGATAACGTGAGTGGCGTGATCTCTGACCTGTTTGGGACGGGCAGCGATAGCGCGATGCTGGCAAAGGCAACGCAGAACGTTGAAGCATTTCGTGCCACGGTTGAAGGTGCAGGCAACGTTGAGAGCGGAGGTTTGCAGAAAACGTTTGAGATGCGAGCTGCCACGACGGGACAACAGCTGCAAATGCTGGCTGCTCAGGCTCAAATTATGGCCATCAACATTGGATCGGCTTTGTTACCAACAATTTTGTCGATTACTCAAGCGCTGACACCGATGGTTGCAGGCTTTGCAAAGTTTGCAGGGCAGAACCAAGGAATCGTTACCATTGGCGTGGCGATCGCAGCGATTGCTGCGGCGATTGGCCCGGTGCTGGTGGCAGTGGGTGCTGTAGTGAGCGCGATTGGTGCGATTGGTGGAGCGATCGCGGGTATTCAAAGTTTTGGGCTACTGGTAAGCGCCATTATGGCGGGGGTGGCTCCGGCTACTGGATTTGCAGGCGCTGTGGCGGGGATTGCTGCGGCGATCGCGGGTATTGGTATAGGCCCCATTTTGGCAATTGGGGCAGCGCTAGCGGCTGCGGCATTTTTGGTGATTACAAATTGGCAGCCAATCAGCGCCTTTTTCATGAATTTGTTTGCGCAGATTGGGAGTGCGATCGCCCCAATTGCGGCTAGCATTCAGCAGTTTTTTGGTGGGCTTGCGGCTGGTTTTATGACTGGGCTTGCCCCTGTAATGCCAGTCATTCAACAATTTGGCCAATCACTGATGAGCATTGGGCAATCTGTTCTGCTCATTGGCCAAGCCTTCTTTAACGTGGTGGGTGCTATTTTCAACTTCGCGATGGCATTGATGCAGCTGACGCCAGCAAGCAT
The DNA here is from genome assembly GCF_050565595.1 of Leptolyngbya sp. AN02str. Taxonomy (NCBI): domain Bacteria; kingdom Bacillati; phylum Cyanobacteriota; class Cyanophyceae; order Leptolyngbyales; family Leptolyngbyaceae; genus Leptolyngbya; species Leptolyngbya sp. AN02str. Next base: position 69,039 of record NZ_JBNXVR010000014.1, read on the forward strand.
GATTTTGAGTTCGGTGGGCTCGGCGTTTCAGGGTGCGGGGATGAGTGCGGCTAGCTTTGGCCAAATGGTAGGAGGGGCGATCGCCTTTGTGATTGGTGGTTTGGCGCGGTTGGGTGCAGCTGCGGTGGGTGTGATTGCCAATTTTGTGGCGATGGGCGCTGGCATTATTAGCACGGTGAATGGTATTGCGGCGCAAATGTTTAGTGCTGGGGCGCGCATTGTGCAAATGCTAGCGAATGGCATTCGCAGTGCCATTGGAGCGGTGACTAGTGCGATTGGCAGTGTGGCCAATGCGGTGCGCAGCATGCTGCCCAACTCGCCTGTGCCTACTGGACCACTCACGGTGCTGAATAATCCCAATGCGGGACCTGGTGGCAACATTGTGCGGATGCTGGCAGCAGGTATTACGCCGGGGCCGTTGCAAGCGGCTATGGCACGAGCGATCGCACCAGTGCAGCAAATGGCGATGAATTTGCCGTTGCCAGGAATTGCTGGAGGGATGAGCTTGGGGCAACCCGGATTTGGGACTAGGCCCACCGGTGGTGATGTGGGAGTGCGCCCAAGTGTGGGTGCAGGTGGCACGAATAACCAAATTACGCTGTCGATTTCGGTGGATGCGAGCGGTGGAGCTGATGGTGGGGCGATCGCTGACACGTTGGAGGAGCGGTTGAGAGACCTGTTGCCCGGTTTGTTGGCGGGTGAGGATAGACGACGGGAGCGGGTTGCTTATGGCTAGCTGGGTTGGGCCTCCACCGTTGAATAAACCGAAGAAGCGGCTGTGGGGGCTGTTGGGAGATCTGGAATTTGAGGTGGGTGAAGCGCCCAAAAGCTTTGGCCTACAAGAAAAAACCAACTATGCTGAGCACGAGCGAATTGAGGGAAAGCCACGGCTGCAATGGACGGGGGACAGCCTCGACAGTTTGGACCTGGCATTTGCTTGGCATTGCGACTGGTGTGACCCGGATCAGAAGTTGGAAGAGCTACGGCAGTTGAAAGACACGCACGAACCCCAACGCCTGGTGATTGGGGCTCGGTTCATTGGCAGCTTTGTGATTGAGTCTATTAGCTCGAACCTGAAACGTACTGACCCAACCGGGGTGACTATCCAAAGCGAGGCTCAGGTGAAGCTGAAGGAATCTCCAATCATGAAAGACTTCTCGACTGTTGGAAGCCGCTCAGCTAAGAATTTCGCGCTGATTTCACCGTTTAGGAGGCAGGCGTGAGCAAGTTTGTTGAGCTTGTAACAGTGGAGGGCCAGCGGTGGGATGCGATCGCCAATTTGGCGTATGGCAATCCCTATGGGTATGAGCCTATTTTGCGGGCGAATCCACAGTGGCTGGGCGTTGACCGATTGCCAGGGGGAACTGTATTGCAGATTCCGGTGATTGACCAACCGGCTGTGACCATGACCCGCGAACAATTGCCACCCTGGAAGCGCTGATATGGAGCTAGACCAAGATGACTATTTGATGCTGAACCAGTTTCGGCTGGAACGGATGCGATCGCAGGTGAAGGAACTGCAGCTGGCAATGCTGCATGTGGACCATGAAGCGCGAACGCTGAACATTCACTGCACGAACCCAGGCCAGGTGGATGAGCTAATGGAGATGGCCGACCTAGCAGCGATCGCATGGGAAGTGTTGGGCTGCTGGGTGGTGGAAATTTGGTTTGAGCTGGAAGCGGTATGGACGGAACAGTCTTTGCTACCAGATGGCTTTGAGCTACCGCGACTCTCAACAGAAGAACTAGAATTGTTGGCAATCGAAGCTTTTGAGGAAATCGATATGCCGACCGCAACGCTCGACAAACCTGCTGTGATTGAAAAGCCTGCCTCGACTGCATCTACAGCATTACCAGGTCAAAGCTTGAGCAATATTGCCAGCGACTTGGAAATGGATGTGGCGGAGCTGCTGAGCTGGGTGCTGCAACAGAATGCTGTTGTGATTCCTTACAACAATGAGGACATTGTGAGCGGGGAAACGGCGATCGCGGCCTATCAGCATTGGGAAGCGAGCGTGGTTCGCCGGCGCATGGAGCGACGGGGTCTGACTGTGACCAGCACGGCTCCAGTAGAGAACGGAGCTGCACCAAAAGCAGCCACGCCCACTCGCAAAAAACCTGCGGCGAAGAAGCCTGCTCGTAAGACGACGGCTCGCAAGACGACGGCTCGCAAGCCCCAGGCAAAAGCATCTCAAACCGAGGGCTAAATTTCGCTCCCACACACCACATCGGGAATTCTTAACGGGAATTCCCGGTTTTTTATTGCCTATGATTCGCTATCCGACTTTTAAGCTGGTGTATGAGGGCACGGACATTACAGAAGGCCTGAAGCCGTTTGTGCTGTCGATTAGCTACAGCGACAAACTGGAGGGCGAGAGTGATGAGCTGGAGATTGCGCTGGAGAATAGCGATCTGCGGTGGATGGGAACGTGGCTGCCTAAGGAGGGAGATGCAGTTTCCCTGGAACTGGGTTATGACGGCGGGGTGATGCTCGGCCCCATTTTGTTTGAGGTGGATGAGCCGGAGTTTTCGGGGCCACCGGATGTGATTCGACTGAAGGGTTTGGCGACTCCGGTAACGGCCAGCCTACGGCAGCGCAACAGTGCAGCTTATGAGAACACAACTCTGCTAGCGATCGCCCAACAGATTGCCCAAAAGCACAAGCTGGAGTTGGTGGGTGAGGTGCCCGAAATTAAGCTGGAGCGGGTAACCCAGAAGGAGCAAACCGATCTGGAGTTTTTGCGTGAGATAGCTGCGGATTATGGGCTAATTTTCAAGGTGGAAAGCTCGACTAAGCTGGTTTTCTTTCGGGAGTCGGACTTGGAAGCGGCTGATCCGGTGCTGACGTTTACTCGGCAGGATATTGGCCGATATCGAATTCGACGTGGAGCGAAGGGGACTTACCAAGCAGCTGAGATCAGCTATAACGACCCAAAAACTGGCAAGCTGATTAGCGTGAAAATTGACGCGGCGGGCAAGGAAGTGGCAACGCCAGCGGGCGGAAAAACCGAGGTGGCCAGCGGTGACATCCTGAAAATTCGGGAGCGGTGCGAGAACCGGGCTCAGGCCGAGGTGAAGGCCACGGAGGCGCTGCGGAGGGCTAACCGAGGCCAGGTGGAGGGCACGCTGGATATGGAGGGGAATACCTCTGTTGTGGCGGGGCTGAACTTGACACTGAACGGCTTCTTGAACCTGAGTGGGAAGTACCAAGTGAAGCAGGTCAGGCACTCGCTATCTCGCAGTAAGGGATACACCAGCAATGTTGAAATCACAGGGCTCGAACTCGAAGGGGAGCCAGAGCAGTAAGGGGCAGTCGTCGCTGCATTTTGGCGAGGTGACGGCAGTGAATGAGGCCACCGGTGAGGCAAAAGTCCAATTACCAGATTTGGGCATTGAGAGCTATTGGCTGAAGGTTCTGGTACGGCGATCTACTGCTGACCGACATGCTGACTGGCTAGATGTTGGCGATCGCGTGGCGGTGCTTTTGGATGAGAAGGGCGAAGCCGGGGTGATACTCGGATCGGTCTATACCGAATCCAACCCACCACCTATCAGTACGAAGGATAAATGGTATCGCCAGTTCTCAGACGGCAGTTTTATTGAGTTTGACCGCAGTGCGGGTCGTTTGAAAATTAGCTGCGACACGGTTGAGATTGTGTGCAGCAATCGGGTTGAGATTGTGTCGAGCGCTCCATCGGTGCTGCAAGGGAAGGAAATTGTTGTGGTCGGGGGAACTGATAACGATAATCCGGACACGATTATTTTAAGTGGGCAGTGATGGGGAAAATTGTTCGTCGGTGGCAAGCATGGTGGGTATGGCGGTGGCCACTACTGGCCAGTGATGAGCAACGGCGATCGCATGTGAACTATTTGGAGCGTTGTTGGCGGGAACCTTTAGCACATGAGCGATCCAGCAACGAACCATCCTGATTTTGCAATGCTGACGGCCTGGTGGAATAACCGGTTGGCAGTGGCTGTTCCAATTCGACCAAAACAGCTGTGGTGGCAGCACAAGCTTGGCGAAATTGGGGCGATCGCGGCGGATGGTGAAGATCTACAGCAGGCGGTGACGATTATTTTGCAAACACCCAGGGGATCTGATGTGCATCGACCTGAGTTTGCCAGTGACTTGCGGGATTATGTGGATTATCCGGTGGAGCGGGCAACATCGTTTGTGGTGCGGGATAGCGTTGCGGCGGTGGAGCTTTGGGAACCGCGAGTGGATTTGCAATCGGTAGAAATTTTGCCCTATGACTCAGCTATCCATCAAATGACGGTGGCGTTGAGCTGGAATGTCGCAAATAGCGACATCGTAGGAGGAACGGAGGTGCTTGTTGGCTAATTTGCCTCAACCTAATTTTGTAGAACGTGACCCGGCTCAGATTGAGACAGCCGTGATTGCACTATGGGAAACAATTACTGGAACAACGTTGTATCCAGCTCAAGTTGAGCGCCTGTGGCTGGATTTGCTGGTTTACCAGGAAACGCTGATTCGGATTGCGGCGCAGTACACTGCTGAGCAAGAGCTGGTGAACTATGCGGTAGGCAACAACCTTGACCAGCTTGGGGAATTGGTGGATACGCCCCGGCTCCAAGCCGCAGCGGCGCAGATGACGCTGCAATTCACGAAGAATGCCATCAATAGCACGGTACTGGTGCCAGCTGGGACGCGAGCCCAGGCTCAAAACGGGGTGGCCTTTGCGACTGATGAGGATTTGGTAATTGCGCCGGGGAGTTTGACTGGGACGGCGATCGCCACTTGTGAAGAGGCTGGGTTAATTGGGAATGACTTTGCTGTTGGGCAGGTTAACCAATTTGTGGACGCAGCGCCGACAGGGATTACGACGGTTTCTAGTACGACTATCAGCGCTGGTGGTTCTGAAGTGGAAACTGATGAGCCTTACCGTGAGCGCATTAAGCTTGCACCAAATGGGTTTACTACGGCTGGGAGCAAGGGCCAATACCGCTATTTGACACGCAGAGTTAGCCCGCTCATCACAAATGTTGCAGTAACTAGCCCGAAGCGATCGCATGTAAATGTGTATCCGCTTTTGACGACAGGTTTGCCCTCGGTGGAACTGCTGGCCGCTGTTGAAGAAGCGCTAAATGCAGAGGATGCGAGACCTCTGTGTGATGTGGTATCTGTTTTGGCTCCGACAGAGGTGAGTTACCAAATTACTGCTGAGGCGATCGCCTACAGTAATGCGGACCTAAGCCTACTGCAAAGCCAGCTTACGGCTGTGGCTGAGAAGTTTGCAGTGGAGAAGCGGGCCAATTTAGGACAGGATGTGCCCCGCAGCCAGGTTGTAGCGGCCCTGGGAATTGCGGGAGTGTACAGCATTTCGCTGACCAGCCCTGTGGCTGATTTGGTCGTGGCTGAAAACGAATGGGCGAACTGCACCGCAATTAACGTCACTATTTCGGGCACGAATGATGGATAGCTTGTTGCCACCACCCATTGCGATGGATGGGCGATCGCGGGCGTTTGAGCAAATTGCTCAACGACTGAAAGATATTGATTTGAGTGCCTTGCAGGTCTATGACATTGACACGGTGGATAGCTCAGCACTGATTCACCTGGCAGAGCAGTTCAATGTGCTGGGCCTGCGGGGTTGGAACCTGGCGCTGACAGATGCGGACAGGCGATTGCTATTAAAGGAGGCGATTGCGCTGCACAAGCGAGCAGGCACGCCTTATGCCATTCGGCGATCGCTAGCTCTGGTTGGCTTTGGGGATGCGGTTGTGAATGAAAATCCGATTCACTACGCCAATGGTCAAACGTTTGTGGAAGATGGCAGCGTCAGCCTAGCGGATGGGCAGAGCGATGCAGATGGACGATTGTGGGATGCGTTTCAGATCGATTTAGATCCAGACGTGCGAGACCCTAGCCCTGAAGAGGTTAACCTCATCATTCGCTTGGTGATGGAGTGGAAGAATGCACGCACCAAGCTGATTGGGATCAATATTTTGCGGTTAATCCTGCCTGCAAATGGCTTGCCACGGCTGAGAGCAAATGGCGTAATTTTGGCTGATGGCTCGGACGTAGCCGATGGCTACACCGTATTTGCTGATGGAGCACAGCTTGCGGCAGGCATCTACAACCCTGATGGGGTGCCGGTGCCTTGAAGCTGAGGGAACAATGCTGGCAGTTTTGGGCTGACCTATGGCTGACTTAGCAGAATCTGCAATTTGGGAAGGCGTTTACCAAATGGAGCGAACCGACCCTTTAGATGCTGGGGTTGGTGGAAACGGCCAGCTCAATTTGGCTCCTAAAAATCTGGCCAATCGAACTTTCTGGCTGCGACAGAAGATTGAAAATTTAGGTATTGACCTGAATGATGCTGTCGCACAGCTATCGTTTGAGCGTTTTTTGCTTGGAGGCCAAGCTGGGATCGCGCAAGGGCGCTTAACCCTGCAAAGTAACCAGGCAATTCCTACGGGCGATCGTGTTGGCGCTAATGCCACAAGCCTTTTCTATACGCCTTATAACGGCAACCTGATTGGTTTGTACAACACGTCTAAACAAAGCTGGGAAGTTTTTGAATTTGCACAAATTGAGCTTTCACTCGCAGCGTTAACGGCTAACACAAACTACGACATCTTCCTATACGACAACAACGGCGTATTAACACTTGAGACGATTGCTTGGAGTAGTCATGGTGCCGGAACCAGTGCTAGGAACGTATCACTAGCACGGCAGAATGGAATTTTCATCAAATCGACTGATGCACGCCGATATTTGGGCACAATTCGCATGCAGGCGAATGGGCAGTGCGAGCAATCGCTTGGGCTGAGTGGCGGCGCTGCCGGTGGTAACCACCCAAAACAATTTGTTTGGAACGCTGAAAACCGTCGTCAGTACACGGCTGTTGTAAACGACTCGACTGGCAGCTGGACTTATAACGGGGCAATTCGGAACAAGAATAATAGCGCCAACAATCGATTTGGTTTTGTGGTTGGGACATCAGAGGGTGAAGCCTTGAACGTAACGAGCTATGCCCTGACCTCAACCAGCGGAGCCTCAAACAACATCACAAACACTCGACGTGCAGGGTTTGGGTTGAACCAAAACACAAATTACACCATTCCTAACAGTGGTGGAATTGTTGGTTTTACTCCCTCAGCAGACGCAAATATCGCTGACGGCTCGACAGGAAATCGCCAAATCATCAGCACGGCATCTTTTAGAGGCAACACCTTGCTTGGTTACAACTGGATTCAAGAAATTGAATTTAGTGACACAACCGGGAGTGTTGTCACGTCCTGGACTGGCGGTTCATCTTCTGGATCAATCATTACAGGATGGTCATAGTGATGGATGGATTAGCAAAACTGACTCTAGAGCTAAGAGCGATCGCACCCATTTTGGGTGTAGCAGACTTAGGAGGTGGCAACTACCGCATTGATTTTCATGCCGATGCAACACCACAGCAGCAGTTTGAGGCAGAATCCTTTGCAGCAAGTTGGGAGCCTTCACCAGAGACAGTCGAGAAGAATTGGGACGGCATCGAAAATGATTTGCGCGGCTCTGCGGTTTTCTCGCGCATCTACTCCGCAGCGTACATCTCTCCTGGAGTTGGCGTGAACCTGTATGTCATCCTGAACGGGTTGAGAGCACAAAACCTCGAAGACTTGGTTTTTGGATTTAGCCAAGCGCGGCTGGCCATGTCAGAAACAGCGGTGGGAGATTTTGATTCTGATCAGTTGCAGTGGTTGAGAGATCGGCTAGCCGCAAACGGGTTTGATGTCAACCTGTTTGGGCTGGGAGACTAACAGGTTCTCATAAACTGTGAGAACCTCAAATTGTCAAGTCCTGAGGCCAAGAAACTGGCACAACTAGCAGTTTGGGCGCGTACTACAACCTTGGACTAAAAACGGAATGTAATACGATACTACAGGGCTTCACAACCCTGATTCTGCCGTTGCTTGCTGTGGACTAACGATCTGGCCTAAAAAACACGCAAAACCTCCTTAAACAAAGGCTTCTACGCTTTTGCTTAGTTGCGACTTGCGCAACTAAGCAAGCCCAGGCTTTTACCCAACTGTCACAACGAACTTTTTAGGGTCAAGTTGCTCTTCCTGGTCTGTTATTGGTCTACCAACTGTTGAGAATGGTCGTATTGCTTTGGTGGCAATAGCTTCGGATGAAATATTTCATCCTTGACATCGTGGGGGTCACTGGTTCGAGTCCAGTTGTGTCCATCGCCTCAAACCCGCTTCTAAAGCGGGTTTTGTCGTTTATAAGCTTGGTTGTTCATGTCGTGCGCGGCTTGGATGTGCAGCCCAGAGGTGTTGTATCCGTCGTGTTGCCTCTGATCGCCTTCTTGATAGACAAGCCGTCGTGATAAGTAAAACAGTGAGTGGGCTGGATTTTTTGCTGGCAGCTCATAAAAGAACCCATCCTATCTGATGAACCCTTGCACTACGCTTCATGAATAAGTGGAGAGCGATCGCTCTCCACTTATTTTGTGAGTCACCGCCTAAATCTCTACTCTTGCCCCTCTTGCTGAGTGTCTCCTTCCCAAGGCGCAAAAAAGGGCAGCAATGCTAAACCCGGTACCGCTGCAAAAATGGTGCATAGAAAAAATAGTGGCCATCCGGTTTGCTCTGCTAACGTTCCTGCTGGCGCTACTAGGATGTCTCGGCTAACGGCCATCAGACTGGATAGTAGTGCATATTGGGTTGCCGAAAAGCGCGGGTTACAAAGGCTCATCAAAAATGCAACAAACCCTGCGGTGCCCAAGCCGCCACAAAAATTCTCAACGTTAATGGTGAGTACCATTGTGGGATAGTTTTGCCCAACTGTGGCCAGGATGAAGTAGGCCAGATTGCTCAGGGCTTGAAGGCCACCAAAAACCCAGAGCGAGCGATGAATCCCAAGCTGGCTGAGGACTGCCCCGCCAACCAATGTCCCCACAATGGTTGCTAGCAACCCCATACCACCCTGAATAGTTCCAATATCGGTTTGGCTAAAGCCTGTTTGTAGTAGAAATGGGGTGGCCATGTTGTTGACCAACGCATCCCCAAAGCGATAAAGCGTGATGAATGCGAGGATCAGAATGCCTTTTGTCACTCCAGAGCGCTGAAAAAATTCTAGGAATGGAAGTTTGACGGCAGCGGCTAGGGTTTCTGGTGGGCGATCGCGGCCTGCGGGTTCTGGAGCCCAAATTGAGCACAGGACACTAAGCAGCATCAACCCAGCCATGCAGAGGTAAACGAGTGGCCAGGTTAGCCGATCGGCTAAGACGAGCGCTAGCGCTCCGGTGACCAACAGTGCCACCCGATAGCCTAATACCGAGAGGGCGGCTCCTGCCCCCATTTCGCGTTCCTCAAGCAGGTCAGTACGATAGGCATCAAACGCAATATCCTGGCTTGCACTAAAGAAGGCAATTAGCAAGGCATTGATGGCAAGCAGTTGAAGCGACTGTCTAGGGTTTTGCAAGGCCATTGCCGCGATCGCCAACGTTAGGCAGACCTGCATGATCACAAGCCAGCCGCGACGACGACCCAAAAAGGGTGGCACAAATCGATCGAGTAACGGCGACCACAAAAATTTTAGGGAATAGGGCAACGCTACCAGGCTAAACGCTCCAATAGCGCCCAAATCTATATTTTCGACGGTCATCCAGGCTTGTAGCGTCCGACTCGTTAAAAATAGTGGCAGCCCAGATGCAAAGCCAAGTAGCAGGAGGGCGGCCATCTTGCGGCTGGAGAAAACCTGAACAAGGGAAGAAACGTTTTTCACAATCGGCGGCGATATAACAGCTCAGACATCCTTTATAAGAGAGCGGACCTCTTTTGCCAATCTTCGGGTTCCCCAGGGTAGGTTGATACTCCTTGCATCAGCTCCTTCCATCAATGCCTTTCATGCACGTTCGCTTGTAGTCACGGCTTGGTTCCTATCAACAGGTTCCTAACGCTCTTCTGTCACTTTTGCTGGAGCCAACTCTGAAACCCGCTCTGTGGCTCGATCGAACTCAAAGCGCTACAAATAATGGGTAATGTTAGGAAGACAAGCTCTATAAAACCCCAAAACTCCGTGCTGCCCGCACTGCGGGCAGCACGGAGTTTTGGGTCTGGTTTTTAATGGTGTCGAGGTACTTATCAATAGAGTTCGTTCTGATGACAGATGAAGCGGAAGTTTGTCTGGTGTTAGGTTACACGCACTCGGTTGAGCTTAGATGTCTGTTGATGAAAGACAGGTTTGCCCCAAGATTAGTTGAATAGGTTTGCAATGCTTAAACACATGATTTCTGGCTTTAAGGTAGCTGTGGTTGTGACGGTAGGGTTGGCGATCGCGCTCTCTATGGGTTTGTGGAATACTGCGATCGCGGCACCTCTGCCCGCCAGTATGTCCATTTCAGCGTTAACTCAAGGAATGAACCCGAATTTGGATGTAGACAAAGCCGCAGAAAGTGCAGAGCGAGCGTCTGACCAAATCTACGAAGGTTTGGAGCAAACCAAGCAAAAAATTGGGAAAACCGAGGGCCGCAACGAAATCATTCAAAAGGCCCGCGACCATGCCAGTGCAAAGTGGGAAGCGTTAGCGGATAAAGCCCGTGACGCCAATGATACCAAAGCGGTCGAACTGTCACCCGTCGATAAGCATACGCTCACTCGCCTTCAAGACTCGGAACCCTAACGTTCGTCGGTTCCCCGGCTTTTACGCAGGACGCACAGCCTTAGCTTAATAGCCAATAGCTGTACAGAAGCTCTACAGAGCAAGACGCGATCGCCCCCTCCAGCGCAACTCAGGCTGCAAAACTTAAGCTGCAAACGTGGGTGGAGTCAGCCCTTTCGATTGGAGCCACTCCGCATTGTACAAGCGCGACTGATAGCGAGCACCCCCATCGCATAATACCGTCACAATGGTGTGACCTGGGCCAAGTTGCTTTGCCAACTGCACCGCAGCGCCTACATTAATGCCAACCGAGCCACCCATAAATAGGCCATCCTTGTGCAACAGCTGGTACACTACCCTCAGCATCTCCGCATCCCCAACTTGAACCGCACTGTCCACAGGGGCATCTTGCATATTTGAAGTCAGGCGGCTCGTGCCAATTCCTTCAGTAATCGAGCTGCCTTCCATTTTAAATTCGCCCGATTTGAAATAGTGATAGAGTGCACTTCCCATCGGATCAGCCAACACGCACTTCACATCAGGATTTTTATCTTTTAGGAACATCGAAACTCCGGCATAGGTGCCGCCTGTGCCAGTTGCCGCTACCCATGCATCAACCTTGCCATCGGTTTGTGCCCAAATTTCGGGGCCTGTCGTTTCGTAGTGGGCTTGGCGATTGGCCAAATTGTCGAATTGATTGGCCCAAATTGCATTTTCCAGCTCCTCGGCAATGCGGCCCGACAGTTTGACGTAGTTGTTGGGATCGCGATAGGGCACAGCTGGCACCGGACGCACCTCTGCACCCAACGTGCGGAGCAAATCCATTTTTTCTTGAGACTGGGTTTCGGGAATGATGATCAAGCACTTGTAGCCCTTGGCGTTGCAAATATGAGCCAAGCCAATTCCCGTATTGCCAGCGGTACCTTCTACCACAGTGCCACCAGGCTTCAGCAAACCTTTGCGCTCTGCGTCTTCAATGATGTACAGCGCTGCCCGATCTTTGACGGAACCGCCCGGATTGAGGAATTCAGCCTTCCCCAGAATTTCGCATCCGGTTTCTTCACAAAAACTATCTAGGCGGATTAGCGGGGTATTACCGACGGTTCCGACAAATCCGTTTTTGATGTCCATACCTATTCCTACTATCGCTGCCGACTTCAAAACTCTCACAATCGAGTAGCCTCAGCTTTCTATAGTAGTAGGACTTATGCCGTTGGAGAATTGAGCACCACCGGCAGTTGCAAAAATCGTCCGCAATGTAGAAATTTCTAAAAAAACACGCTGGGGAAGGCGATACATCTCCAGCGTGTTTGTTGGCTGCTTCATGGCAACGGGCCATTTAGGGGCTCAGTAGGGATTTTTGCCCTACTGTTTGTTGTCCTACCACTTGGGTACTACTGCAGCAGATCCATCGCTACGATTTGGTCTTGCGGGCGGTGTTGGCACGCGTTGTTTTGCCCGTTGTGGATGATTTGGCCGCAGATTTGGTGGTCTTTTTGGTTGTTCCGCTCTTGGTGGTGGTTTTCTTGGTGGTGGTCTTTTTGGTGGTGCTGGCAGCTTTTGTTCCGGTTGTTGTTTTTTTCGCTGTTCGGGATGATTTTTTGCTGCCCGCTTTTTCGGCGATCGCCTTTAGTGCCACATCCATCGTGATTCCTTCCACCGTTTGCCCTTCTGGCAGCGAAGCATTGACCTTGCCATGCTTGATGTAAGGGCCATAGGGACCATTGTAGATATTCACGGGTTCGCCATCTTCGGGATGAGCGCCCAACTCGCGCAGCGGCGTTGACGATGCTTTGCGACCTCGGCCTGCCTTGGGTTCAGCCAATAGCTGAAGTGCCCGCTCCAGGGTAATCGTCAACACGTCATCATCACCTTTAATGGAGCGATACTCTGGCTTGCCCTCTGGCCCTTTGGCATGCATAACGTATGGCCCAAACCGCCCCAGACTGGCCTGTATCTTGGCTCCCGTTTCGGGATGAACGCCCAGCGCACGCGGGAGCGCCAGCAAGCCAACCGCCATTTCCAGGGTGACATTTTCTGGTTTTACGCCCTTGGGCAGCGAGGCACGCTTGGGCTTGGGGTTTGCCTCCGACTCATCTCCTAACTGCACATAGGGGCCGTAGGGACCAATGAGCTGGTAGATGGGTTCTCCCGTTTCGGGATGGAAGCCCACTTTATCGGGGCCTTCTGTCTTTTGCCGTAGCAGGGTTTCCACCTGCTGGGGATCCAGATCCGATGGGGTCAGGTCTTGAGGAATGGTCGCTTTGACTGGGCCATCATCGTTTTCGGTCTCGATGTAAGCTCCGTAGCGCCCAATGCGCACCTTAGCCTCCAGCCCCTCTAGGGTAATGGTGCGTGCGTTGGCGGGGTCGATTTGGCTCTCTTGCTGTTTTACCTGGGTTTCCAGTCCGGCTTGCCCAAGGTAAAAGTCCTTCAGGTAGGGAAGCCATTCTGCCTCTCCCGTGGAAATGTCGTCCAGGGTGCGCTCCATGCGAGCCGTAAAGCTGGGATCGACCAGATCGGGGAAGTAGTTTTCGAGCAGGGAGGTCACTGCAAAGGCGGTAAAGGTGGGCACTAGGCTGTTGCTGTTCATCTGAGCGTAGCCGCGATCGATGATGGTGCCGATGATGCTGGCGTAGGTACTGGGTCGGCCAATGCCTTCGCTCTCCAAGGTTTTGACCAGGGTAGCTTCGGTGTAGCGGGCAGGCGGTTGCGTTTCGTGGGCGATCGCCTCCAAGTCTACACAGTTGGGCTGATCGCCAACTCGCAGCGTTGGCAAAATCACCTCTTGGCTTTCCAGCGCCGCATCGGGATCATCCGATCCCTCCACATAGGCCCGGAAGAAACCAGGGAAATCAATGCGTTTGCCCGTTGCGCGAAACTCTGCATCTTCAACCTGAATGCTCACCGTGACGTGGGTTTGGCGAGCTTCGGCCATCTGCGTCGCAACGGTGCGCTTCCAAATCAAGTCGTACAGTTGCAGCTCTCGTCCTGACAGTCCAGTGTCCTGCGGTGTGCGGAAGGTGCTGCCCGAAGGACGAATCGCCTCGTGGGCTTCCTGTGCCCCTTTGCTCTTGGTGGTGTACTGGCGCGGTTGGGGACTCAAATACTCCTTGCCGTACTTGTGCTCGACACAACTGCGTGCAGCGCTAATGGCCTGCTGCGACAGGTGCACCGAGTCGGTACGCATGTAGGTAATGTAGCCCTGCTCATATAAGCTCTGGGCAATGCGCATCGTATCTCGCGCCGAGAACCGCAGCTTTCGGTTGGCCTCTTGCTGCAAGGTTGATGTGGTAAACGGGGGCGATGGCTTACGGGTAGAGGGGCGCTCCTCCAGGTTGGTCACATTCCAGGCGCATTGCTGAATGCGATCGCGCAATCCTTGGGCCTCGGCCTCACCCAGCAGCAGCACATTGCGTCCGGCAATAATTTGCCCAGTTGCCTCATCAAAATCTGCCCCCGTGGCAATGCGGGTACCGCCCAGCATCACCAGCTTTGCCTCAAACGGAATCTCCTGCTGCGCCAAAATCGCCTTCAGATCCCAGTAGGAACCCTTGCGGAAAGCTCGGCGCTGCCGCTCTCGCTGTACCAGCAGCCGTACCGCAACCGACTGTACCCGCCCCGCAGAAAGGCCCCAGGCAATTTTTTTCCACAGCAGCGGCGATAGGGTGTACCCCACCAGCCGGTCCAGGATACGGCGGGTTTCCTGTGCCCGCACCAACTGCTCATCCACATCGCGGCAGTTAGTCAACGCGGCCTGAATTGCGTCTTCAGTAATTTCATGAAACACCATGCGCTTGGTGGGCACTTTGGGCTTGAGCACCTGTAGCAAGTGCCAGCTAATGCTTTCACCTTCGCGGTCTTCGTCAGTTGCCAGAACCAGCTCATCCGCATCCTTCAGGGCATCTTTCAGCGCCTTTACAACTTTTTTCTTATCCTGCGGAACGATGTAGAGCGGTTCAAAATTCTCCTCAACATTGACACCAATCTTAGCCCACTCTTCGCCCTTGACCGTGGCTGGAATGTCGCTAGCCGACTGAGGCAAATCACGCACATGCCCCATCGACGCCTCGACCCGGTATCCCGGCGGCAGGTAGTTGCGAATGGTTTTGGCTTTGGTTGGAGATTCGACAATGACAAGTTTGGACATGAGCTTTTGTGCGTTTCAGAGAGGCTAGAACGGCACGGCCAGGGTGCGTGACTGGGTCGCTGAGGCTGGAGTGGAGCAAGGGCTAGGCGCGATCGCGCTCTGGTGTCGGTGCCGCCATCCAATTTGAAATTCAGCAAATGCTCAGCGAATCAGTTGGGGGTCTTGTCGATAAACGACGAAAGAATTGGGTCTCAATTGCAGATCTACTTATAAGTAGTAGTCTTAGCATCTCAGCGTTCGATTGTGCCAGGTTCCAAAGTGAAGACTATGCAACATCTAACCCTGTAGACCTGATCATAAACATCGCAATTGACCTTCCCACTTATAGAACATATCTATCGCATGTACAGAAATTTCAAAAGGAACATCTCCGCCAAACGAGCATACAGCACCAGCTTGCGCGTTATGATGCACATGAGCAGGTTTCCCACTCTGTTGCAGAGTCGTAACAGTAACATCTTGGGTGTAGCATCTGTATATTGTCGTTTTGCTTTATCAGTAGCACCTGTAAGGCAGCAACCGCCTGGCTTCGCAGTCATGGCTTCGCCGCCCCTAACCCTATGTGTTGACCTCGTCTAAAGTTTCCAAAAATCTTATGGATCTAACCAGCCTCTCTGCCCAGCTAAATGCCGGAACTATCGTCCCTGAGGCGATTGTAATTGCGACCCTTCTGGTCGTTCTGGTCGGAGACTTGATCGTCGGACGTACTTCGGCACGATGGACCCCTTATGTGGCGATCGCCGGGCTGTTGTCTGCGGTTGTAGCTCTCTATTTTCAGTGGTCTATCACTGAGCCCATGTCCTTTTTTGGAGAGTTCCATGGCGACGCCCTCAGCGTGATGTTTCGGGGAATCATCGCCCTTTCCGCCGCCTTTACCATCCTGATGTCCATCTGGTATGTAGAGCAGTCCGGCACCTCTCTAGCGGAATTTCTTGTGATTCTGTTGACCGCAACCCTTGGCGGCATGTTCTTGTCGGGGGCAGAAGAACTGGTCATGATCTTCGTCTCGCTTGAAACGCTGAGTATCTCGTCCTACCTGTTGACGGGATACATGAAGCGAGATCCACGTTCTAACGAGGCAGCGCTTAAGTACTTGCTCATTGGGGCAGCCAGTTCCGCGATTTTCCTGTATGGCAGTTCGCTGCTGTATGGCCTGTCGGGAGGGGAAACTCGCCTTACAGCTATTACCACCAGCATTGTCAACAGCGGCCTGCAAGAGTCGTTGGGGTTGGTAATTGCGCTGGTGTTTGTAATTGCGGGGATCGCCTTTAAGATTGCGGCTGTACCCTTCCACCAGTGGACCCCCGACGTATACGAAGGTTCTCCCACTCCCGTTGTGGCGTTCCTTTCTGTAGGGTCCAAAGCAGCCGGATTTGCTCTTGCCATTCGTCTGCTGGTCACGGCATTCCCCGAAATGACCGAACAGTGGCACTTTGTAATGACAGCGCTGGCTCTGCTGAGCATGGTGCTGGGCAATGTGGTTGCTCTGGCCCAAACCAGCATGAAGCGCCTGCTCGCCTATTCTTCGATCGCCCAAGCTGGATTCGTCATGATTGGGTTGATTGTGGGTACACAGGCTGGTTACTCCAGCATGCTCTTTTATTTGCTGGTGTATCTGTTTATGAACTTGGGCGGTTTTGCCTGTGTGATTCTGTTTAGCCTGCGAACCGGAACCGACGAAATTACCGAGTACAGCGGTCTGTATCAAAAAGATCCGCTATTAACCTTGGCGCTGAGCATTTGTTTGCTGTCGCTGGGCGGTATTCCTCCGCTGGCTGGTTTCTTTGGCAAGCTGTACCTATTCTGGGCTGGTTGGCAGGCGGGCGCTTACGGCCTGGTTTTGGTGGGCCTCATTACCAGTGTGATTTCCATCTATTACTACATCCGCGTCGTCAAGATGATGGTCGTTAAAGAGCCGGATGAAATGTCGGATTCGGTGAAGAATTATCCCGAAATTCGCTGGAACTTGCCCGGTATGCGTCCTCTGCAAATTGGAATTGTGTTGGCTTTGGTGACAACCTCGGTCGCGGGGATCTTGTCGAACCCGCTGTTTACGCTGGTCAATACATCCGTTGACCGGACTCCGATGCTGCAAGCTAGTGTGATGCCGGCACCCGAAGCGATGGAAGCATCCCTGACGGTTCCCTCCGAGCCGATTCAATAGTTTTGATCCCGTTCATAAGATTGACAGCAGAGTGCTTTTGGTTGAGGCGCTCTGCTTTTTGCTGATCAGCATTTGGCTGTGAGGACGATCGCCTCAAATCAGATCACAAGAAACCAAAAGAGAGGAGGGCGATCGCCCTCCTCTCTTTACTAAAATGTCGTGCAGCTAAATTGTTCGCCTAAGTCGGATTTACCCGCATCAGCACCTGACCAAATTCGACGGGCTGCCCGTTTTGAACCAGCAGTTCCACAATCTCGCCATTCACCTCAGCCTCAATTTCATTCATCAGCTTCATGGCTTCAATAATGCACACCGTTTGGCCCGATCGCACGCGATCGCCCACATCGACAAACGGAGGCTCATCGGGAGCTGGAGCCCGGTAGAACGTACCCACCATAGGAGACGTAATCTCCACCAGCTTGTCATTTGCCGAAGACGGGGGTGGCGCAGAGAGTGCTGGAGCCGCCGGAGCCGGAGCTGTCGGTGCAGGCAATGCTGCGATCGCCGGTGCAGGCATTTCTACTACCGAAGTTTGCTGGGGCAGGACATATTCTCCTGGCTTCGGCCCTTTCCGCACTGTTAATTCGAAATCACCACTTTTTAACGTAATTTCCGAGATATCTGCTTGGCTAACGGCCGACAACAGTTCACGGAGCTCATCTAGATTTAATTCCACAACCTTATCGCCTAACCAAACACGCTATTCACGACCCAGATAGGTATCCGTCCGGGTATCAATCTTAATTCTTTCACCAACGGAGATAAAAAGGGGCACCATCACGGTCGCTCCCGTTTCAACTTTGGCTGGTTTGGTACCACCCGTGGCCGTATCTCCCTTCACACCAGGATCGGTTTCAGTAATTTCCAACACGACCGAGTTGGGCAGTTCTACCTCTAGCACCTGCTCATTCCACCGAACCACGCTCACTTCCATACCTTCTTTGAGGTACTTAACGCGATCGCCAATTTCACTGGCCGACAGCCGACCTTCCTCGTAGGTATCCATATCCATGAAGACGAAATCGTCCCCTTCTCGATAGGTGTGTTGCATCACACTCTTTTCGATAATGGCTTGAGGAACCGTTTCTCCCGCACGAAACGTACGCTCAACGGTATTTCCGGTTTGTACGTTCTTGAGTTTGGTGCGCACAAACGCCGAGCCCTTACCGGGTTTTACATGAAGAAATTCAACTACACGCCACACCGAGCCATCAAGAACGATACTGACGCCGGGACGAAAGTCATTACTGGAAATCATGAATCTTGTTGCTAGGGGAGAACAATGGCATCTAATTTTACCGCTAGATGGTGCTCAGAGTTTATCTCGATTGCAACAGCGACAACCAAAGAAACTGACAAACCGTTGCGGCGATTTGGCTTGTATGAGAATTGCATGAGGCGAAGGTTGAATCAGCAAAGAGACCACAAAGTGACAGAATATCTGAAGATTCACCCAATTTTTTGTGATATAAATCTACAGTAAGCACATCGAGAAACTGGATTTTGATGGTTTCAGGCCGATTGAACCTGTTGGTTACGAGCTGATTGGGTCTCGAGCCGATTCGTCGTGAACTGATTGGTCGCTCGGTCGAAGCATTGGCGAAGTCAGAATATTGGTTTAGATGTTGGTACAGGCTATCTTGGCAACTTTGTAGCGCTAATTTGAGGTAGGGTTCGTGGGTATCGTTGCACAGGACGTATCAAAGCAGTTTGGCAGCTTCAAAGCTCTCGATCAGGTCAATCTCGAAATTAAAACTGGCTCGCTAGTGGCGCTACTGGGGCCATCGGGTTCTGGGAAATCTACCCTACTTCGCCTCATTGCGGGTTTAGAAAGGCCTGATACCGGACGGATTTTTTTGACCGGACGCGATGCCACTTATCAAAGTGTGCAGGAACGCAATATTGGCTTTGTGTTTCAACACTATGCTTTGTTTAAGCACCTCACCGTGCGCAAAAATATTGCCTTTGGACTGGAAATTCGCAAAACTGACCCCAAACGAATTCGCAATCGAGTTGAGGAACTGCTGGAGCTGGTGCAGCTAAAAGGATTGGGCGATCGCTATCCATCTCAACTATCGGGTGGTCAACGGCAGCGAGTTGCCCTGGCCCGCGCCCTGGCTGTAGAACCCAAGGTGCTGTTGCTAGATGAACCTTTTGGTGCGTTAGATGCCAAAGTTCGAAAAGATTTGCGCGCCTGGCTACGTCGTTTGCATGACGAAGTGCACGTTACCACTGTATTTGTGACCCACGACCAAGAAGAAGCGATGGAAGTGGCCGATGAACTGGTGGTGATGAGCAACGGCAAGGTAGAGCAGGTGGGTACCCCCGCCGAAATTTACGATAATCCGGCGTCGGCCTTTGTTATGAGCTTCATTGGCCCGGTGAATGTGTTGCCCAGCACTTCCAACATCTTTCAGGGCAATGGGTTTGATTCGCCCCACCCTGAAGTGTTTCTGCGGCCTCAGGATGTCGTGATTGAGGTACAGCCCAATGGCACTACGGTTCCTGCTCGTGTGAGCCGCCTCATTCACTTAGGTTGGGAAATCCAAGCTGAGTTGACGCTAGATGATGGACAGGTGGTTAATGCACATTTGACTCGCGATCGCTACGATGAACTGAAGCTAGAGCCCAATCAGCGCGTTTATGTGAAACCCAAAGGGGCCAAGGCTTTTCCGCTGTACTACTCGATCTAAAGTTCGTTAGACCGCGGCGAAGAGGTCACCAACAGGATGCCCATGTCCTCAGGTAATTGGTCTTGCGGTCGTTTTGGCGATCGCAGATAGCTATAGCGCTATTGCAGCATAGATGATGGCAGCCTACCCTCTGGCCAACGGTAATATCAGTTCTCTATCGTCGGGCTACAGATTCCGTCGCCCGCGAATGAATTGTGGGCTAGCCTGGTAAGTCCACAAAACGTAGACTGAAAGGATTCTGTAGCCAGGTCTTAGTCCGGCCAGGACTTTCCCTCATTAGCCCGCAATTCTATTCGCGGGCTAATGAGCAACATAGGATTTGTAGCTAACATCAATCGAATTGATATTAGAGGGACTGTGAGCTGGTCTCTCTGGGTGAATGGAGCTTGTCATCTGGGCTGAGTCACTGTACGACCTGTCTAATCTCATCTGCCATCTCAGGCGTAATGGCCGTAGAGCGAGGCTGAAGTGCGGTTGTACCTTGTTCTCCATTTTGCTCGATATCTTGAATCAGCAGTTTCATCTCTTCAATTTCGCGGATCTGAGATTCAATGATCTGGTCTGCCAGTCTGCGAACGCGCGGGTCGCTAATGCTTGCTTTACGTGCGTTGTTGATGGCGATGGAATGGTGAGGAATCATCGAGCGCATGAACGTAACATCACTGATGGCTGCTTGACTTCTGTTGATGGAAAGCAGGACAGTGCCTGCTAGCACGGCTACTGCCAGAACCACAATCTTGGTGAGCCTGCCGACAAACATGGACCACATGGATGCCAACATCTCAGCCGTCATGACGCATCCCATCACCAAAGACGAAATCACACGGTTGATGCTGAGTGTGGCGTGATCAACCGTGTAGAGCAACTGATACATGAGGAAGAACATGATCAGGGTGGAGATTGCGATCGTTATCGCAAAACGGCCCCAGCTCATGCCCATCATCTGCTTTTGCTGATTCATGGCTCCTCCTTCGTTCAAGATGCGGCACAAAAGCTTAGTGTGCTTAAACGTCCCGCTGCTCCGGTTTGGATCGCACCTGGACGATAGAACACACAATTAAAATCGACATTGACCTTAGGAACGAAAGCGCGACATTGAATCGGGAATACAAACCGTGAAATTGAGTGAATCGAACAGGATTCAAACAAGGTTTAACAGTTACCGCCAAACTGGTCTTACGGGTTATTCGCTTCAATCCCTCAATCATTCGTGTGATGGAAAGGGCCATAGCTTCAGGTTTTTGCAAAAAGGCAGTTTACTGAGGGCTCATATTTCTGGATTGTTTCAAAAGCTTGGAACTTTTTTTTACCTTGAAGCGGCTTTGCCAAAGATGTAAGTTGGCTCAGAAAAAGTCGGTAATGTTGAGTCATAGGTTTAAGCACGAATATTCATCTTTTTACGTTTTTGAACTAACTCATCCGCCAGGGTGTTGACAGGGAGTTGACAGGGAGTTGTTTAGTTTAGAGATGTGAATAGAACCATAATTGATAGGTGTAGATGGTAGCTGAAGTTACAATTTATTGCCCAAAACCCCTACTTTTCTAAGAAATCTGCACAATAAAAATTATGTTGCGCTTGGTAGTCACTTTCTGTTTCCATTATTCACTTGTAACTTTTTTATTCATTTAGATTTCTGAAATTTCCCCCCTCATTTCTTTAAATTTCACGACGAGATACGGCGATCGCTTGATGAGTTTCTAGAGAGTTTGATTGCCTTTTTGTAGGTTTTTTGGGTTTGTTTTTGGTCTTGCTGTTAGAAGCTGCGATCGCGAAATAATCTACGATTTCTATCTTTTGATAGATGGCGCGATCGCTCTAGTTCTTTAGCTCGTCTCTTGAGTTCATGGGCGATAACAATTGAACTCACATGGACTCACAGAGCAATCTGCTGAGCGAAATCGCTTTGGAAATTAGCGGATATTTCGTGATTGCGATCGCTGAATTGGCCAAGAGTATTCAGTTAGCAACTGCGGCATTTCAGCAAACCTACAACGCAACCCAAAACGCCAACATTGCCAGATTTTCTATTGCTTGAAGAGCTGGCTTGTATTCACCCATTTCATCGATAAGGAGACCCGTGCACCCATGGTTAAGATTGGTTCCGCTGCTCTAAAATTCCTGCCCCTGGTGGGGTTATTGGCGCTTGCTGCCTGCAGTGGCCGCACCAGCAATACTGACGCTGCAAATGAACGATTTAGTGCGGCAGAAGGCTGTACAAATGTGGGTATTCTTTTGCCCGAGTCCGATTCATCTGCCCGCTACGAAGCCTACGATCGCCCCTTACTAGAGCAAGAAATTAAGGCCGCGATTCCGGATGTCACTATCCAATATGCCAATGCCAACAACAACGCCACCACCCAGCAAAACCAGGCCGAAGCCGCTCTCACCAAAGGGGCCTGCATTTTGGTGGTAGACCCCAACGATAGTGAACAGGCCGCCGTAATTGTGCAATCGGCCAAAGCCAGCGGAGTTCCTGTAATTGCCTACGATCGCCTCATCCAAGACCCTGACCTAGCCTACTATGTATCGTTTGACAATAAGCGCGTAGGCGAATTGCAAGGTGAGTACATCGCCGAACAATTGCAAGAAGGCAACTATGGCCTACAAGAAGGGGCCAACATTGCCATGATCAACGGTTCTCAAACCGATAACAACGCCCTTCTGTTCCGCGAAGGAGCGATCGAGAAAATTCAACCGCTCGTGGATGACGGGGATTTGAACCTTGTGTTTGACCAGTACACCCCCAACTGGGACAACAACCGGGCTCAAAGTTTGATGGAAGGCGTATTAACCAAAGAAAGCAACGATATCCAGATTGCTTACGTAGCCAACGACGGCATGGCCAACACGGTCATTGCTGCGCTGCGGGCTCAAAACCTGAACGGCCAAGTGCTGGTTACAGGGCAAGATGCGACCCTCACCGGAATTCAAAACATCTTGACGGGTGACCAAGCCATGACGGTGTACAAGCCCATTATTGAAGAGGCTCGCGCCACTGCTCAGCTTGTTGCAGCTTTGCACCGTGGCGAAGATCCGGGTTCATTGGTGAATGGAGAAACCGAAGTGACGGGCGGAACCATGATTCCCTCAGTATTGGCGACTCCCATTGCGGTTGACATTAACAATGTGGAAGACACCGTGATTAAGGATGGCTACCTGAAGCTAGAAGACATTTGTAACGGACTCCCGGCTGGTGCTGGCGGGATTTGTCCCGAATAGCGGATTGGGTTGGCGAGGCTGCTGAGGCGGCATCGTCAACAGGCATGGGATTGACGCCATTGGATGATGTGGCGCGGACTTGGACGATGCCACATCATCCTAGGCTCTTAGGCGTTTTGTCCAAAGTGCGTCTGTCTTGCGGTGCTCGGCAAGCGTGTCTATGAAGCGAGCGGATATTTTTAAGGATGCAAAGACTATGACAAACGGGGTTGTGCTGACTGAAACTAACCAACCGACTCCCCAAGGGCGTGTACCTCGGCTTCAGTTGCAAGGCATCAACAAATATTTTGGTGGGGTACATGCCCTTAAGCATGTGGATTTTGAGGTGTTTGATGGAGAGGTTGTCGGCTTGGTTGGAGACAACGGGGCTGGCAAATCAACGCTGATCAAAACTATGTCGGGGGCGTACATTCCCGATGAGGGTGGTATTTATCTGGATGGTGAGCGCGTTACCATTCAAAGCCCACAGGACTCGACCCGGTTGGGCATTGAAACGGTGTACCAGGACTTGGCGCTGTGCGACAACTTGGATGTTGTCGGCAATTTGTGGCTGGGGCGTGAAGCTCACAAAACTCTGATTCCTGGTGTTTTGAAGGTGTTGGATGAAACGGAAATGGAGCGGCAAACGCTCGATGTGCTGAAGACGCTGGATGTGAAGATTCCTTCGGTGCGATCGCCCGTTGCCACTCTATCTGGCGGTCAGCGGCAGTGTATTGCCGTTGCCAAAACGATTTTGCGAAAGCCCAAAGTAGTGCTGCTTGATGAGCCAACCGCCGCCCTGGGGGTTGCCCAAACTCGCCAAGTGCTGAATTTGATTCATCGACTCAAAGATCAAGGCTTGGCTGTGGTGGTGATTTCTCACAACCTGCACGATGTGTTTGAAGTGACCGATCGCATCATTGTCATGCGGCTAGGCCAGCGGATTGCCACGTTTGACACGGCTACCGCATCGCGCGAAGAGGTGGTGGGTGCCATTACTGGAGCAACAGTTGCTTCGGCTCAAGATATCGCTTAACAAGAGGGCAACTCAAGTATGAAAAGTTTGGATCGGGAAACCCCTCCGAGTGGGGAGAATCAAGCCCTGGTTACTACCAACGAGCCAGCCAGACGACCTACGTTTAGCGTGCGATCGCTGATGCGGGGCGATATGGGCTTCATTCCTGTATTGCTGACCCTGGCACTCATTACAATTTACTTTCAGGTCACCACCAGTGGCGTGTTCCTGCAAGCCCGAAACCTCACCAACCTGACGCAACAGATTGTGGTGATTAGCATTTTGAGTGTGGGCGCGGTGCTGGTGCTGCTGCTGGGGGAAATTGACCTGAGCTTGGCCGCAGTCGCACAGGCGTGTGCGGCGATTATGGCGGTGCTGTCGGTTTATCACAACTTTGGCCCGTGGCTGGCCATTGTGTCGGCGCTGGCCGTGGGTGCATTGATTGGCCTGGTGAACGGATTTTTTGTTGCGGTGTTGCGAGTGCCGTCCTTTATTGTGACGCTGGCCGGCTCCATTGGCTATGCAGGGCTGCTGCTGCTGGTGATGGGCCGCCAAACAACTCTGATTGTGCGCGATCCGGTCATTCGTTCGCTGGCTCCAACGTATTGGGATTCTATTTGGGGTTGGAGTGTGCCGCTGGTATTGGTGGCGCTCTATGCGCTGGGGTTGTGGTATGAGCGTAAGCGTCGTTCCCAGGCGGAACTGTCTGTTCGGCCCATGGCGCAGGTGAGCGCTCAAATGATTATTGCGGTGGCGATCGCCCTCATTCTCATTGGCTTGTTTGAATCCTACCAGGGGGTGCCCCAGTCGGTGATGATTTCCCTGGGCATTATCGTCCTATTTTGGATGGTGCTGAAGAAGACCCTGTTTGGCCGCCATTTGTATGCTGTTGGTGGCAATGCCGAAGCCGCTCGTCGGGCGGGGATTAACGTGGTGCGGATGAAAATGACGGTGTTTATGATGGCCTCGGTGTTGGCTGCGATCGCCGGAATCATGCTCACCTCTCGCAGTACCGCTGTTGCCACGCAAGTCAGCTCGACCTTGTTGCTAAATGCGATCGCCGCTGCTGTTATTGGTGGGGTGAGCTTGTTTGGCGGGCTTGGTTCGGTCTGGGCGGTGGTGCTTGGAGCCCTGGTCATTGGTAGCTTGGACAACGGTCTAGACCTACTCAACCAAGACCAAAGTGTAAAAAGCATGGTGCAAGGTGGCGTATTGCTCCTGGCGGTGACCGCAGATGCGCTCGTGCGGCGATCGGGTGTGCGGGTTGGTAAGTAGGAGTGTGGCGTGAAGAGGTGAACGTTGAGGGGATGGCGTTTTTGTTCTCGTCTCTGCTGAACAGCAAGTTGGGGCGATCGCACCTGTCGATGCACCTCACGCTCCAACCTGTTTCGACTGAGATGCCCCATGGCCTTATCGATAAGGCCATGGGGCTTTTCTCCCGTCAGTTGTGGATTAGCCAATAGCCAAAGCCCATCCGTCTCTGGTTGGCTTCAGGACTGACGCAGTTGAATGATGGTTAAAGCGCTAAACGCTTTAACCATCATTCAACCCCCTGTTTTTTGGATGGCGCAGACGATCGAACCTACGGCAACCAAGGATATTGCCGAAAATTTGGCTTTCGCTTATCCAAAAACGCCTGTTTCCCCTCGCTTCCTTCCTCCGTCATGTAATACAGCAACGTTGCATTCCCTGCCAGTTCCTGCAACCCCGCCTGCCCATCGCAATCTGCATTAAACGCCGCTTTCAGGCAGCGAATGGCGATCGGGCTTTTCTCCAGAATTTCCTGTGCCCAGGCAACTCCTTCTACTTCTAATTGCTCTACGGGCACGACATGGTTTACCAGGCCCATGTCTAGCGCTTGTTGGGCATCGTATTGCCGACACAGATACCAAATTTCCCGCGCTTTTTTTTGTCCGACAATTCGTGCTAGGTAGCTGGCCCCAAATCCGCCATCAAAACTGCCCACTTTCGGCCCCGTTTGCCCAAAGATGGCATTATCTGCCGCAATGGTGAGATCACATACAATATGCAGCACATGCCCGCCCCCGATCGCATAACCCGCCACCAGTGCAATCACCACCTTGGGCATCGAGCGAATCAACCGCTGCAAATCCAACACGTTGAGTCGAGGAATACCCTCCTCATCCATGT
The DNA here is from genome assembly GCF_050565595.1 of Leptolyngbya sp. AN02str. NCBI lineage: Bacteria > Bacillati > Cyanobacteriota > Cyanophyceae > Leptolyngbyales > Leptolyngbyaceae > Leptolyngbya > Leptolyngbya sp. AN02str. The sequence goes on from NZ_JBNXVR010000014.1 coordinate 95,032, forward strand.
AGCCTGCCTTGCCGCGCACACTCTGGTCGCCGCCAGAGCAAAAGGCGTACTTGCCATCGGTATGTGGCCCTGCGCCTGTTAGCAGCACAACACCGATCGAGGTATCCTCCCGCGCATCTACAAATGCTTCGTAGAGTTCCACAATCGTTTGCGGACGGAATGCGTTGCGCTTGTGGGGCCGATTGATGGTGATTTTGGCGATACCATCGGCTTTGTGGTACAGGATGTCGGTGTAGGTTTTGGCGGTGTTCCAGGTTGTCATGGCGAATTCGCTAACGGCAGAAATCCATTGGGGGTGGGTTTCGAATCTGGGGTTATGGTTAGAACATCACCTCCACTGGGCAACGGTGTGAAGGGATGAGCCGGAGACTATCTTATCCTTTTGCTTGCCCCTCGGGTGCTTTCTGCCCAAGCGTTTGTCGGAGCCATTGGGCATTCGCTTTGCGATCGCACCTGACCTCTAGCAGCCGAATCCCGCTGGTTGGCAAGTGGGATACGCACTGTTCCAACTGTTTCCACGACTGAATTGGGATATACTCCACGCCATACACTGCACAGAGCTTGGCAAACTCAATGCGTTGCGGTGTGGCAAAAAAATCCTCAAAAGGTGGCTCAAACTGGGCGATCGCCAGGGTTTCAAAAATACCGCCGCCGTTATTGTTGATCAGCACGATAGTGAGATGGCCTCGCAGTTTGGAGCCAATGAGCAAGCCATTTGTGTCGTGCAGCAGTGCCAGATCGCCTGTAAGCAATACCCCACTGCGATCGCCATGTACCACTCCCAGCGCTGTAGAAAGGGTGCCATCAATGCCATTGGCCCCCCGGTTAAAGTAGGGCTGCACCTGTAACTGGTTGGGTTGCCAAAACCATTCCACATCCCGAATCGGCATGCTGTTGGCAATAAACAGCGGTGTCTTGAACGGTAAACTGCGCGATAGCATCCAGGCCACTTTCCCTTCGATCCATTCCTGCATGGGCGAGAAGATGTGATTGATACTCGCCTGGGCGTGGACTTCGGCACTGAGCCAGTTTGATAGGTAATTCCCTGGTGCTGGGGTGGCTGAGGGGGCGATCGCCTGGGCCACTTCTTCCACCGAATGGTCAAGGTGAGTTGTCCGCAGATGCAGTGGGTCTAAGTTGCGATCGCCCGCATCAATGACCCACTGCAACGGCTGCGTTTGCTGGAGCCACGATCGCAGCTCTTTGCTGGTGGGCGTTTCGCCAATCCGAATCACGACTTCCGGCACCAGCATCTCACGCTGAACTGAGTCGCGCAAAATCCAGTCGTAGGCTGCGATGAGATAGGGATTGAGCGCCGCATAGTTTCGCAGGGGCGATAGCCCTTCTGCCAGCACTGGATAGCCCAGCGTTTTGGACAGATGGGCGATCGCCTTGCAGTAGGCTTCTGCGTCTTCTGGCTGCGCTGGCCCCGCTATGATGATGCCCCGTTCTACCCAAGGCAACGTAGAACAAGAAATAGGCCGAGAACCCATCCCAACCTCGAATGCTTGGGATGGCGCCAATCCCGCAAAAAAGTGCGCCTCGCTGAACCCTTGCCTCAACTGCGTCACCTCCGGTTGGGGAACAGGCGCTAACGGATCGCGAAACGGGCAGTTTAAATGCACCGCGCCAGCGTTGGGAGAGTGCGATCGCGCCCAAGCGTGTACCGCCATTTGCCGCACATAGGCCAGCATGGTTTGATCCGCCATGGGCACCGCCAACTCGTGATACCAGCGGACGTAGTCTCCAAACAGCTTTTGTTGGTCGATGGTTTGGCCTGCGTTGCAGTCGCGTAGCTCTGGTGGGCGATCGGCGGTGAGCACCAGCAGGGGAACCTGGCTTTCGTGCGCTTCAATGACGGCAGAGTAGAAGTTGGCCCCAGCCGTACCCGACGAGCATACCAGGGCGACCGGGGTGTGCGATCGCCGCGCCAACCCCAGCGCAAAAAACGAAGCTGATCGCTCATCTAAAACGGGAATCGCTTCAATATCGGGATGCTGAGCAAAGGCAATCGCCAGCGGAGCCGATCGCGACCCCGGACACACCACGGCTACCTTCAGCCCCAGCCGCGCTAACGTTTCCACTAGGATCGACGCCCACAGCGTATTCAAATTGCGAAAATCGATTGGCATGCTAGCCTCACCGCACAAGCGTTCTGCATTGTATCGCACCTGTTTGGGGAGATCGGCCATCGGCTGAAAGAAGAGGGGTTTCCCCATAAACTTCAGGATTCTCTGTGATCTAGGGCAAGATTAGATTTAGGGCAAGATTGTGTGACACGATGCACGGATCCGTGGCCCGATGGGGATAATGTGGGCTGTGGGTAAGTTGGCATGCGCTAGGTGAGGGGGGTTATGCGACCGCAGATTATCGCCCATCGGGGTGCTTCGGCATACGAAAAAGAAAATACGCTCATGGCCTTTGAAAAGGCGATCGCGCTAGGGGCCGACATGATTGAGTTCGACGTGCGGCTGACCCGAGATAAAGTGTTGATCATTTACCACGATCCAACCCTGCGGAACTATCCCATCCGTAAGCTCACCTATGGCGAAATTTTGAGTGTTGATCCCGATGTGCCCACTCTGGCCTCTGCCCTGGAGGTTTGCCAGGGGCGTATTCGGCTAGATGTGGAAATTAAGGTGATGCGGTGCGAAAAAGAAATCGTCAAGCTGTTGCTGGCGGCCTATCAGCCTGATCAGTTTGTGGTCACATCTTTTTATCCCATTGTGTTGCAGCGGGTGAAAAAGAAATGCCCCGACATTACAACGGGGTTTTTGTTTGGGGATGTGACGGTGGATGTGTGCAAATCGCTGCGGTGTAGTGCCAATTCGGTTCGCAAACGAGTGCGAAAAATGAAGGCCGATTTTATCGCCCCTGACTGGCAACTGTTGGACAGTAAGCTGCTGTCTAAGGTGGTGACTGAACTGCCAATTTGGCTGTGGACGGTGAATGAAGCCGAGGTGATGAGCCAAGTAATTTCTGACCCGCGCATTCACGGCATTATTACCGACAAGCCCGATTTGGGCATGGATATTCGACAGCAGCATGTTAGCGCCTTCCACGAACGAGACAGGCTCGCTTGCGATCGCACCGTGACTGGGTAAGTTCCCATGGGGAGAGATCAGGTTAGGGCTGGCTTCTAGGCGATCGATTTTGGTTGGTTACGCTGGGGGCGCGATCGCCAAACTGGGAATTTGCACCACAAACTCAGTGGTTTGGTGCTGGCTTCTAACCTGAATTTGGCCATGCAAGCGCTCAACTCGTTTGGCGACCAGAGCCAGTCCTAACCCAGTCCCATCATGCCTCCACGGGTCGTCATTGGGAATGCGATAGAACTTGGTAAAAATTTTAGAAAACTCCGCTGATGGAATTTCGATGCCGGTGTTGCGAATCGTAATTTGAACCGTGACTGGAGGCGTCGCGATCTGGCGTTGCGCTGGTATGGGGAGATTCGGCTTGTGTGGGTGGGTTGACTGAACTTGGGCAGAGTTTGGCTCGACAGACTCAACGAGAATTTCGATCGTTTCACGGCTAGGAGTGTATTTCGAGGCATTGTGCAATAGCTCAGTCACAATGCGTTCTAGGTAGGTAAAGTCTGTGGTGATAGATGGTAAGTCGTTGGGAATGGTGCAAATGAGGGTTTGCTGCTGTTGTTGCGTACGAAGCATGAAAGGTTCTGCAATGTGAATGAGCCAGTCGCGGAGCGGCAAGCTTGCCAGCATCAAGGGGTCTGTTTCAGATTCAAGGTGCGATAGCTCAAGCAGATCGTTGATCAGAGCCGTTTCACGCGCGCATTCATCATTCAGTACCGTGAGGTATTCTGTCGCCTGTTGGCGATCGCTTTCCGAAAGCGTTGTTTGTTGCAAGAGCAGCTCTAACATCCCTGTGGCCATTTTAATGTTGGACATGGGCGATCGCAGCTCATGGGAGACCGTGCATAGAAAATTATCTTTTAGCTCATTCAGTTTTTCTAATTGCTGAATGTGTTCTTGGGCTTTTTGGTAGAGTCGGGATTGGCGAATGGCGATCGCACACTGATTTGCCACTTGTTCCACTAAGCAAACTTCAAACGCTTCAAAAACCAGATTTTTTGGCCGAAATAGCCACAAATCACCCAAAATTCCTTGATCATCAATAATGGGGCACACCAGCAGCGCATATTCACGCTTATTGTGGCGAATGGAGGGGCAGTCTCCCCAGCAAAACTGAAGGCTATAGCCGTTAAAGATTTGCGCATAAATCTCGGTATGCTCATCCATGTGAATGGTTCTGTGCTGGGCGGGTTGCACCGTCACCGTGTACTCATAGGCAATAGTTGACAGCCGATGCTCCATGTCGTAAATGCCCGAATCGCAGCAATCGAGCGAAAGCCCTAGCACCAGCTCTTGCACCACCGTTTGCATGATGTGGTCTTCGTTCAAACTATCGCGAACCTTTTCGGTGATGCGTCGTAGTAGGGCTTCAAAGTCAAGACTGCGTTGTAGCTCAAACGTTCGCTGCTGCACTTGGGATTCCAGATGCATATTGAGGCGTTGCACCTGTTCAAAGAGATGAGATTGCTGAATGGCGATCGCCAACTGGTCGGCAATGGTACGAGCTACGTCTACTTCCCAGGTTTGCCAACCTTGGGGCTTGTTGCGCGTAATACAGTGCAAACTGCCCCACACGGTGGACCCAACCTGAAGCGGAATCAGGAGCCACTGTCCTGGAAAAATTTGCCCCAACGATTGATTGGTCGAGTCTGTCAGAGCTGAGGTGTCGTCGATCTGCACGACTTCGGCTTGCCGTAGCCGATCGGCGATCGCGTTATCTTCATCGGGAATGACCGAACCTAAAAATGCAGGATAGTCGCATCGCTGTCGATGCTCCATCCGAACCCACCAGCCCTGCAAATCGGGCCGATGTTGGGCAATGGCTGCGTAGCTAATGTCCAAAAGTTGGCACGTTTGCGCCACCGCCGTTTGAAAAATGGTCGCCAGATCCAGCGAATTGCGAATGGCCTGAATGACCTGGCTCAAGGCTTGTTCTCGCTTGGTTTGCAATCGCAGCTTGTGTTCCAACGCTTTGCGATCGGTAATATCCATGGCCAGACCCGTCACCTTCCAGGTGCCCAGCAGGTCGTTCCATTCAGGAGAGTGGCTGCTCGCAATCCAGCGGATGGAACCATCGCGATGCAGAAATTGATATTCAACGGTAATAACGCGCCCTTCAAACACGGCGGCAGCAATCTGTTCCAGCTGGTCTAAATGCTCGGGCAAAACGCGCGATAGCCATAACTGCTTGTCCGTCAAGAATTCTTGAACAGTAAAGCCAAACAGCTTTTCGCATCCTACCGACATATATTCGTATTCCCAATTGCTATTGGGATACAGGTAATAGCTGAATAAATAAGCCGACACATTGCCAAGAATGTAGTCAATTTGTTCTTGGGTAACGCGCAGTTCTAATTCCAGCTTTTTTTGAGCGGTAATGTCAGTTTCAATGGCGGTTACATTCCAACAGCCCTGTTCGTCACTCCACTGGGAGCGGGTAAGGCTAGAAATCCACCGAATAGAGTTGTTGCGATGGAGAAAGCGGTACTCGTGGTGGCTAATGCCTTGGTTTTGAATGGAGTTGTTTTGATCTTGTAAAAAGGTGTCGCGATCGTCGGGTAAAATCCTGGACATCCACAGGGGGCGATCGGCGGTGAGTTGCTCAACCGGAAAGCCAAACAGCAGCTCATTTCCAGCAGAGCAATAGTCGTGCTGGATGGTGCGGTCAGGGTAGAGGCGATAGCACGTAACGGCGATGGGCAAGGTGTCGAGAATGGAGGTGAAGTTGGCTTGGGTTTTTTTCAGTGCTTGCTCTAACTGTTGGCGATCGCTCATATCCGAGACGAACGCAAAGTACCCCCGAATGTGCCCACTGGGGCTTTTGTCCGGCACCAAAATGGCAGCTATCGAGCGCACAATTCCATCTTTGTACGGAATATTGGCCTGATACGTTACCGTTTCACCCTGCAACACCTGCTCAATTTTGTCTTGCACTAAGGCATAGGCTGTATCGCCAATGACTTGGGAGATGTGTTGTCCCTGTAGGGCGACGCGATCGCAGCGAAACCACGATTCGTAGGTGCGATTGACAAATTGATAGTGCTGCTGGCTATCGGTATAGGAGACGCAAATGGGTAATGCATCAATCAGGTGCCATAGCTCTGTGGTGTGGCCATTGTGAGCAGCATCGGCTTGATTTGTTGAGGCTGGCTGTGGGAGTGCCGTCTCAAACACAAGCAGAATCGTGGGTTCGGCAGTGTTCTGTTCAATGCTAAGCTGAGCAGTGGCGATCGCAGGCCAGCCTGAACCTTTTTGAGGTTGTAGGCGGCAGGGCCAACGGTGGCGGGTTTGAGGCGATCGCGACAGGGTTGTGGTTAACTCGGTGGCAAACGCTGCGCGATCGGCAGGATGAATGAACGGCAGCATCGGTTGACCAACCCAGTCCTCTTCGGCACAGCCAAAACGCTCTGCTGCCATTTGGCTCATGCTTAAAATTTTGCCTTGAGCATTAAGGACAACCAGCACGGCTGGAATCTGCTGAGCCAAGAGCCAACTGTCACGAGTCGTTACCACTAGAATCTCTTGAGCAATAGAGGGGTGAACACGTGCCTGACTGTCTTTCCCTTCAGAAGAAAAATGTTGGCTTGGGTGCTGAAATGGCAGGAAGCAATCATTCACTGTAAGGGGATGTTCGAGAAGTATAACAGTGCCATATTCAGCCTTCGAAATCTTGACTTGGCGGAGGATGCTGATGGGGCATGCTCTGGGGAATATTCACGTCATTTCCCTCTCGACTTGGGTGATGGAGAGAGCCGTTTGGCCTCACTCACCAGCCTGAAAACACCCTCTCAGCATGCCCTGCAAATTTGTAGGAATTTCAACAAAAAGACGTGCTAAAAATTGCTCGTCAAAAGTTTATTAATTAAATAAAACATTAGGTGCTTTTTGCGGTGTAGAAAACCGTGAAAGCATTGAACCATCAGTGATTGTCTCGTAGCCGTTGATGTAATTTTTCTCTGATGACAAATCATTCTGAATTCGATTGAGGCATCTCGAATCCTGCTTAAATACGCTGAAAAATACCGTCATTTGGCGGATGTGATTAGTATCGCTCTAATAATAGAGCTACTTCTTGCTCTAGTGTCCACTCTTTCATCGCTTGCCATTCGGCGGTGCGAACCCCAATAAATGCGGTTGACAAGGGCGCTCCCAGCGCATCCAGGAACAGTGGGCTTTGTTGCAAGTGGGCGATCGCATCATTCAAGGTTTGGGGTAGGCGATCAATGCCCTGGTGGGTGCGCTCGTCCTCACTCAGCAGCGCTGGATTGATGGCGAGCGCATCACCGGGTTCTCGCTGTTGCAGCACCCCATCCAGGCCAGCGGCGATCGTGGCACCAAGTGCCAAATAGGGATTGGCGGAAGCGTCTACCGTTTTTAGCTCAATATGGGTGGGGCTGGGCAGGGTGGGATTGGTGGGAACTCGTACGGCTGCTTCGCGATTATCCATGCCCCAGCAGCGGTAAGCTCCACTCCAAAAGTTGGGCTGCAACCGTCGATAGGAGTTGACGCTGGGCGTGGTAAGGGCCATGAGAGCTGGCAAATGATGCAGAATGCCGCCGATAAAGTGACGGGCGATCGCAGAGAGTTCTCCGCCCAGTCCCGGCATCAGGTTTTTGCCGTTTTGCCACAGGCTCAGGTGCAGATGGCATCCACTTCCAGCGTGGTCTTGAAAAATTTTGGGAACGAATGAGGCTGTATAGCCATGGCGATTGGCGATCGCACGCACCGTTTCGCGAAACATAATTTGCCAATCGGCCGCTTGCAGGGCGTGGGTATAGCGAATTGCAATCTCGTGTTGGCCAGGGCCAGATTCGGGATAATACCGCTCAACTGGAATGCCTTGCTGAATTAACGCTGTGGCGATCGCATCAATGACGGGATGATACAAATCCATAGCCTGAGTCGCGGCAAACAGCGTTTTATCCCCAGAGCCCAGCACGCCCGCTTCGGTACGCAACAGGTAAAACTCATTTTCAAACGCAGCCTGAACCGTATACCCAGCCTCGGCGGCACGGGCAATCATGCGGCTCAAAAACGAGCGAGGACACAAGGCCCAAGGCTCGCCTCGGTGCTGCATGGTGCCCATCACCCGGGCATGACCCGTGGCATAGGGCAGTAGTTGCAATGTGCTCCAGTCGGGCGCTAGCCACACCTCGCCGACAGGCCCCAAGCCGCTGTCGGGCACAACGGCATCATACATCACAGGCACACCCTGCTGTCCCTGTGAAATTCCAATCCCGTGCTGCTGATGCTCGGCTAAGAATGTGGTATGAAACGCTTTTCCACGGATAACGTTGGCATTATCGCACCACACAATTCGCACAAAATGAATATCGTTATCCTTTAAGGCTTGCGCGAGCTGATCCATAAATTAGAACGCATATAAAAATGAATATGAATGAGTATAAACGACAGATCTGAGAACGATCTGAGAATGGAGCTTTCCAGTTTTTTCCCCATTGATCGCGGCTAAAAAATTGCGAATGGCATGCCATGAAGAGTCGCTTAAAATCGGTTTTGGCAACCCAAAAATGAATCCTTTTCGAGTGAATAAGATTGGGAAAGATGACGGATTTATCAAAGATAGGGATGATGCACTTCGGATAGAATCCTAAAGATTTTGGGCACTATTTTGTGAACGAAACTTATGGGGAAATTGTCCGATTGTGTTCGTGAATCAAAGGGATGCATGGAGATGCAGCCGTAATGGGTGCTGGTGCTGCAAACTGTGCGGAGGGAAGAGGCTGAAGGAAAATCGTGGCGATCGCGACAGCGGTTATTCCTGCAAGCAGGAGTGAATGGCCAGGTGATGATGTCAATCAGAAGAGGATGGCTGAAGGTGGCCAAGTGCTTGCAGCACTTCGCGATCGATTTCGGCAAGTAAACTCTCTTGGCCCGCATAGAACCCAGGTTGATAGGCCCGTGAACTCACGCCAATCTGCATTGATTCACATAGCTTCCAATCTTGCCGATTCACCAAATCCCATAGCTCGACCATGGGGCTAGGGTCAAAACTGGGCTGGGCGATCGCCGTTGGAGCAAACAACCACTCGCAGGTCACCCGTGTTTGATGAGGGGCAATCGCTTCCAGTCGATGCACCATGACAAAATCGGGCTGGAGGCTCAGCAGCATGGTCGGAAACAGCAAGTAATAGTAGGCTCGTTGCAAATCTTCGTTGGCGACGGTGCCCAGTGTCGGCAGGGTGCGCTGCCCGTGGATGCTAAGGCTGGTGTAAGGTGCATCGATGCTCATGGGGCCACCCAAGATCGACCCACGGTACAAATCATTGGCGGCACTGCCTGCAGACGACAGTTTGGCCAATTCGGGATGGGCCACCGGGCAGTGGTAGCACTCGGAGTAATTCTGCAAAATAATTTTCCAATTGGCGGCAAGGTTGTACTCGATGCGGTGTCCAACCTGAAGCGTGGGTAGCTGCCAATCGCCAAATTTGCCAAGGAGTGGTGCGATCGCCTGCTCAAACGGGATCGGCTGCTCTGCCAAGTTCACGAATATGAATCCTTCCCACCGAGCGATCGCCACGTTGACTAAGGGGAAATCTTCGAGACGGAAGCCCTCGACCGTCTGCATGAAGGGTGCACTTACGAGCGTGCCATCTAGCCCGTATCCCCATGCATGATAGGGACAGCGAATGGTCGCTGCAAAATGACCACTCGTTTCTGTGCACAACTGCGTACCTCGATGACGGCACAGATTGTAAAACCCGTGGATCTCGCCCTTGCGATCGCGCACCAGAATAAGACTTTCGGTGCCGACCTGCCGCAGCATGTAGTCGCCAGTGTTGGCAATCTCAGATTCGCGCCCCACCAACACCCATCGTTGATAAAAGATGCGCTCGGTCTCTTGAGCGTACAGATCAGCAGAGGTGTAGTAATGCCCCGGTAGCGTTTTGGCTCCGCGTCGTAGCGTGGTGGGCGTTTTGCGAAACAGGGTCATAGGTCGCTTGCCGTAGGGGAAGGGGTTGGTCGAGCAGGGGAAACAATGTTGGTGCGAACCGTCGAACTGACTCGCAACTTCCAGGTTACCCAAATGCGAGCTGACCTACGCTGGCTTGTGCAAACTGGGGTGAATCAGGGCTTATGTGTTGTTGCGCGCTTTTTGTTCGGCGTAGCGTTGTTTGAATTCGGCTTGGCGCTTTTTGTGATCCACAATCGGGGCCGGATACCCACAGGCACGGCGATCGCCCGCGTCGATTTTACCCGTGACCAGCGCTTCCGTATCCAGGCTGCTGAGTTCGGGGACCCATTCGCGTATGTATTCCCCATCTGGGTCAAACTTTTGCGCCTGACTGGCAGGGTTAAAAATGCGCAGTGGCTTGGGATCCATGCCACTGGAGGCGCTCCACTGCCAGCCGCCATTATTGGCTGACAAATCCCAATCCATCAACTTTTGGGTAAAGTACCGCTCGCCCTTTTGCCAGTTGATGATCAAATCCTTGGTGAGGAAGCTGGCCACAATCATGCGGCAACGGTTGTGCATCCAGCCTGTCTCGTTCATTTGGCGCATGGCTGCATCCACGATGGGATAGCCGGTGCGCCCCTCGCACCACGCCTGAAAATGCTGCTCGTTATTCTCCCAGGGAAAGTCCTTGAACGGGTCGCGGTAGGGGCCTTCTGCTAGCTCGGGAAAGTGAAACATAACGTGCTGATAAAACTCGCGCCAGGCCAGCTCTTGCCGCCACACGCGAATGCCGCTGCGGGCCTCGTCGCTGCGGGCTTGCTCGTCGGCTTCTGCCGTTGCGGCCCACACGGTACGAATGCCGATTGCTCCAAATTTGAGAGCTGCGCTTAGGGTGGAGGTGCCGGGTATGGCAGGCTGGTTTCGCTGTTCGTCGTAGTCGGTGATGGATTGGTCGCAAAATTCTGCTAGGCGATCGCGCGCTGCCGTTTCTCCCGGTTCCAGCACAAACCCATTGGTCCATTCAAACCCCAGCTTTCGTGCCGTAGGTAGGGCGATCGCCCCTATCTGGGTTGCCTGATCCCGTTCGGCATCACTCAGCCCCTCTGCTTGGGCAAGGTTTGCAACGGGCGCTGCTTTGGGCCGTGCGCTCCAATTTTTCCAAAAGGGTGAGTAGACCGTATAGGGACTACCTGCGCCAGAAACAATTTCCTGCGGATGGTGTAACAGCTGATCCCAAAAGGCTTGATACTCTACCTTGGCCTCGCTCAGGGCGCTGGCGACGGTGCGATCGCGATCGCGCGAGTACGGCTCTACATCTTTGTTCCAATACACGGCGACAGCATTGAGCGTGGTCGCGAGTTTGGGCAAGGCTTGTACGGGTTGATCATGCAAAATCAGCAGTTGGCTGCCGGCTTTTTGATACTGGTCTTGTAGTTCTTTGAGGCAGCCCAGCAGATAGGCCATTCTCACTGGGGCCACATCATCCCGCTCCAAAATGTTGGGATCGAGGCAAAACACCCCTACGACTTTGTCTGAGCGATCGCGCGCGGCGGCTAACCCTACATTGTCAGAAGTTCGCAAATCGCGACGATGCCAAAACAAGATGAGATCGGACATGACGGCAAAAACGGCAAAAAATGGACAGAAAACCAGCGACAGATGACGCCTGTTTGGCCGTGTTTCAAATGTGTGGTGATTGGTTGTGGAAGGGGTGCGTCGCACCCCTTCCACAACCAATCACCACACGTCTAGAACATCACCCGCCTGTTTTAGGGTAATACATCTTGAATTGCCAGGTGGTGATTCCTGGTATAGATGTTCTTAAGCTGGGGTGCCGTCTTTGGGTTGAATTGGGCGCGATCGCCCGTCAGGTGCCTTCTCGATTGCGCAATTCGTCATCCATATAGGCGCGATCGCCCATCCGTTGCAGCATGGGACCAAACTTGGTGAACTTGACCACGCTAACGGCACCCGCTGGCATATCAATGCGATCGCGATACCGTCCCAAATCAATGCCCAGCAAGCTGCATAAAATAATGCGAATGGTCGCCTTGTGCGAGACCACCAAAACATTGCCATGGGTGTGGGCAGCTTCAATTTCGGCAATCACGCTCATCGCACGGGTGGCAATTTGAACAGCGGTTTCTCCATTGGCTGGAGCATTCCACGCAGGTTCCGTCATCCAGTTCAAATATTCATCCAAAAACTGGGTCTTTACCAACCCGGGAAGCGCATCCTCCCATGTTCCATATTGCATCTCCTTTAAGCCATCTCGAATTTGCATCGTTTGCCCAATGGCTGTGCATAGTGGCGTTGCTGTGGCAATGGTTCGCTTCATGGGGCTCACATATACGGCTTCCCATGTTTGGTGTTGATAGGTATCCGCAAACGCTTGTGCCATTTGAACTCCTGCCTCAGTAAGCTCAGGATTCATGGCCCCACAGTAGCGCCCGGTTTGGCTATAGGTGGTTTCGCCATGCCGCAAAAAGTACAGAGTTAAGCTCATAACAAATGACCGAAAATGACCGACTTGAATAGGATGAATGTAACGCTGTTGAAACGGATAGATTTTGATAGGACTTAGGTACGTCATCCGAAAAACCAGGGGTTGAATGATGATTGGGACGCTTAGCGCTCCAAGTCATTCAATTGCATCAGCCCTGTTTGAGTATGAATGCAAATAAATGGGTGTAAATGCAGCGTTGCACTTACACCCATACCCATGAATTCAATTGCGCCTAAACAGGATTCAATTTTTCTAGGATGTAATCCTCCAGCTCAATTTTGACGGGTTGAACCTGCCAAAAATCTTCGCAGTAATCGCGAATGGAGCGATCGCTTGAAAACTTACCCATCCGAGCGACGTTGAGAATCGACATCGTAGTCCAGCGTTCAACATCTTTAAACGCCATCCCTACTTCATCTTGACAGGCAACGTAAGCGGCGTAATCCGCCATGAGCATGTACTGATCGTGATTCATTAAGTCGTCAATTAATGGCTTAAATAAATCTGGATCTCCATGGGAAAAGAAGCCCGAAGCAATGCGATCGATAGCGAGTTTCAGCTCAGAGTTAGATTCGTAATACTCACTGGGCCTGTAGTTGTTGGCTTTCATGGCCTGCACTTCTTCGGCTGTTAAGCCAAATAGGTAGAAGTTGTCGGCCCCAACCTCTTCTCGAATCTCGATATTAGCGCCATCCAAGGTGCCAATCGTCAAGGCTCCATTCATGGCAAACTTCATGTTGCCAGTGCCCGAGGCTTCTTTGCCTGCTGTCGAAATCTGTTCCGACAGGTCCGCTGCAGGGTACACCCGCTGAGCAAACTTGACGTTGTAGTCTTTCAGGAAGAGAACCTTGAGGCGATCGCGCATATCGGGATCACGGTTCACGACATCGCCCACCGAATTGATCAGCTTAATAATGAGCTTGGCCATGTAGTAGCCCGGCGCGGCCTTACCACCAAAGAGGAATGTGCGCGGCGTAATATCCAAATTCGGATTGGCTTTGAGTCGGTTGTACAGGGTAATAATGTACAACGCGTTCAGATGCTGGCGTTTGTATTCATGAATCCGTTTGGCCTGAATATCAAACAGCGACTGTGGGTCAACGGTTAACCCATAGTGCGCTTTAATGTAATGCGCCAAATCCTGTTTGATGGCGAGTTTGATGCTACGAAATTCTTGACGGAAATCTGGATCGTTGACGTAAGACTCGATCTGGCGGATGTCGCTCAAGTTTTTGATCCAGCCATCGCCAATTTTGCTGGTTACCAGGTTGGTGAGCCGAGGATTGCTCAACACAATGAACCGTCGAGGGGTGACCCCGTTGGTCTTGTTGTTGAACTTTTCGGGATACATGTCATAGAAGTCGTTGAGCACTCCCTTTTTCAACAGCTCGGTGTGCAGTGCGGCAACGCCATTAATGGCATGACTGCCAACACACGCCAGGTTGGCCATGCGCACATAGCGCTCGCCGCTTTCGTCGATGATCGACATCCGCTGAAGCCGTTCCACATCATCCGGAAAGCGAATTCGCACGTCATCTAGAAAGTGCTTGTTAATTTCCAAAATGATTTCTAGGTGCCGAGGCAGCAGCGCACTAAACAGCGAGAGTGGCCAACGCTCTAGCGCTTCTGGCAGTAGGGTGTGATTGGTATAGGCAAATGTTCGCCGAACAATACTCCAAGCTTGATCCCACTCAAAGCTATGCTCGTCGATTAACAGCCGCATCAATTCGGCAACAGCGATCGCTGGGTGCGTATCATTCAGCTGAATGACAAACTTTTCGTAGAACTGTTCTAGCGGCAGCTTTTGCCGATCCATTATGCGGATCATGTCTTGTAGCGAGCAAGAGACAAAAAAGATTTGCTGAGCCAACCGCAACTGTTTGCCTTGAGAAATATTGTCGTTGGGGTATAGCACCTTCGACAAATTTTCGGAATACATTTTTTGTTGCACAGCGCCCACATAGTCGCCCGAGTTAAATGCTTCAAAGTCAAATGACTCTACTGCTTCAGCTCGCCACAACCGTAGCGTGTTGGCTGTGTTGACCTTGTATCCCAAAATGGGCGTGTCGTGAGGAATGCCCAAAATTACCTGATACGGCACCCACCGCACATGATATCGCCCATGATCATCGGTGTAGGATTCGGTGTGCCCGCCAAGTTTCACCTCGACGGCCCACTCTGGACGCGCAATTTCCCAGGGATTGCCGTACTTGAGCCATTTGTCGGTCCGCTCGATTTGCCAGCCATCTCGAATGTCTTGGTCGAAAATGCCGTACTCATAGCGGATGCCGTAACCAATCGACGGAATTTCTAAAGTCGCAAGGGAGTCAAGATAGCACGCTGCTAAGCGGCCCAAGCCACCGTTGCCAAGCCCAGGTTCTTCTTCTTGCTCCATTAAAGTGTTTAGGTCAAGGCCCATTTCTTCAACGGCCTGCTTGACCTCGTCGTAAATGCCTAAATTCACCAGGTTGTTGCCTAGGTGTGGCCCCATCAAAAATTCGGCTGATAGGTAAGCAACAGTCCGTGAGCCATTTCGCCCGTAGGTGCGAGCAGTTTCTAGCCATCGCTTGAGCAAGCGATCGCGCACAGTATACGCCAAAGCCATGTAGTAGTCGTTCAGCGTGGCGATATCGGGAAACTTGCCCTGAATATAGAACAGGTTATCTAAGAAGGCGCGCTTTAGGGTTTCTACATTTAGCCCGGTGCGGTCGTCTTCAACCTGTACTGCCGGACAGCCCAAGGGTAGATTGGGAACAGTTTGCATAGGTTCAATCCTTCGGTTGATCCGTTCGATCAGCAATAAATTCAACGCAGCGTTGCCGTACGCTTTGACTAACGTTGACTACAGGACACGAGATAGACCAGCCTGGGCAGAAATTGCCCTCTATTCCCAGGTCGTTCTCGTTGTATCCTACTCGAGCCCTTTTGGCTCAAAATGTTGTTTACCCTACGGTACTCTCTGCAAACGAGGTTGACTAGAAGGCACGACAAGCCGCCTCTTGCCATTGACCCAGTCAAGAAGCCCGTTAAACCTTGACTCTCGCATGGTTGTACCGTCGGCCAACTCAACCCGGCGGTATAAAATCTTCAGAAACTTTTAAGGAATTCTGTAACTTTATAAGAAGTTAAATTGCTGGTTTTGGCCTGAAAATCTGCCCTGGTTCGTTGTTGGCTTGGTCGTGCTCTGAGTTATGCGCTGGGGCTACCGTCGTATCATGGGTCAACAAACTGATGAAAAGTCTGATGAGCTGTCAGAATTTTTACTGAGGTTGTTGCCCCGCGCTTGAATCTAGTGCGATCGCCAGCATTGTATCGCCAGCATTGTTAGGAGAGGGACAGTTTTGCGGGTGTCCATACCATCCTCAAAACTGTCCTAATCGGAATGGTGCTCGCTATAAAACTGGGTTAGATAAAAGTGGCGATCGCTGTCAAAAAACTTAATTTTTCTGGCTATAGAGCATTTTTGAGCTGGTTTTAATAGCGTTTGGCAGAAAACTCATGCAGTGTCCGTTGCTCTAGTGGAATCTTTGGGAACGATAATAGAAGTAGAAGGCGTGCGCTCTACTAGTCTGTCCATCAACCCAGAGAGTGGGCCTAGGGAGATAGCGTAGCGATCGCACACCTCTGCCCCCTCCACCCCTGCTTCCTTGGCTAGTCATTCAATTGATGAAGTGAGTCAAACTCTCTATCACCTACGTCGATAACGCCCTTTAGCTATAACGTTTGTTTTCCCATGCCTGGTGTTGATCCAACCCAACTAGCTCTCCAGCCCATCAACGGCAATGGTCCTCAAGCCATGGATCGATCCCTCGAAGGATTTACGGTTCGGTTTTGGGGTGTGCGTGGCAACGTGCCAACACCCGGCCTCGAAACGGTTCGCTATGGGGGCAATACAGCCTGCGTTGAAGTTTTGGTCGGCGGTCATCGCCTGATCTTTGACGCAGGCACGGGCCTAAGGGTGCTAGGCAAGCACTTAAAGAAAGAGATGCCCGTTTGCGCACATCTCTTTTTCACCCATACCCATTGGGATCGCATTCAAGGCTTCCCCTTCTTCATCCCAGCTTTTATTCCCGGCAACACGTTCCATATCTATGGAGCTATGGGACAAAATGGTGCCTCGATCAAGCAGCGTCTCTGTGACCAAATGCTGCGGCCCAACTTTCCGGTACCCCTGCAAGAAATGCAGGCCGATCTCCAGTTTCACGAAATTCGCCCTGGGTCGGTGGTCACTCTAGGCGATGTAATGATCGAAACTATTTCTTTAAATCGGCCCAATGCTGCGCTGGGTTATCGCATCACTTGGCAGGGCTACTCACTCGTCTATGCGACTGACATCGAGTGCGCGTCTGGTAACCTAGACCAGAGCTTACTCTACCTATCGCAAGGGGCCGATTTGCTGATCTATGACGCCTTCTACCACAACCATGCTCACGATGCTGCCGATAAAGAAGAGCGGCCCGATGCGACATGGGAGTCGGGGATTGCCGTTGCGTCGGCGGCCAAGGTGAAACGAATTGTGATGTTCCATCACGATCCCCATCATGATGATGACTTTTTGGATCACATTGAGGCGGATGTGCAGTCTCGGTTTTCCCATGTACAGCTTGCTCGCGAAGGAATGGCAATTACCTTAGCCAAAGCTTAGCGACTTCACCAAGATCGCCGTATACATTCAGTCGTACATATCAAAAGAGGAGAGCATCCATGCAGGGCGCTCTCCTCTTTTGGTATTAGACCTCCTGCACGGATTGTTACGATCCAAGCAGCAGGGCTATCGATTGGGAAAGGTTGGTAAAACCGATGTGGGCTGTTGTTAGTTGAGCAACCCGAAGTTGCCTAAGCTGCCAAAAAACTTCGCAGCATCCAATACACCGTTTCAAACGTAATGATGAAGAGCGGGAATGCAATACCGACCATCCCCAACCACCCCAGGGCACGGCTTGCCAGCACTCGCGTTCGGCGTGAGGAACGTTTTGGCGTTTGCCGCGATCGCGCAATTAACCGTGGTGCTATTGACTGAAGTACCGCACCGACCAGCCCAACAGGAATACTAATGGCTAACCATAAAGGGATGCGATCGCCCGGTTGAGTGAGCCCTAGACCTGGCAGTAGTACAAGAGCTATGACTTCCAACACCAGCCATATCGTCAAACATGTCAGAACATTTTTAATAAGAAAGCGATCGCCTTCTCGGGTTAGCAGGGGAAACCGATTTATCATGATCCTCACCCTACATCGGGGATATTACAGAACAATCTAAGTACGCTTTGAAAACCCGATACTAAACAAACTGGGTGTCAGCACCTAGCTTGGCAAGCGGTTACGACACTGTTTTAGTTTAGAAACGAAATTTAAGTTAGCATTCCCAGTCTGTTTTGCAAATGCTGCAAATCGGTTCGAAATCTACCTGCCGCATCGAAACGTCGATTCGTCGCAAATCCCGACTTGACGCCCCGCACGCAGCAGCCAACTCCCCAACCGCCGCCATACACTCAGGGACACAGGCGGGATGAGATATCTCTGAACACTAGGCAGCTTCCAAACAGAGCGATCGCATCAACAACTAGTGGATATTACATAATGTGACTTACTCAAAGTGGCCTCAATCAAAATCGTTGAAACTACTGAAAAATCTGGGGTTCAAGCGTCAAAGAACCTTGTTCGTACCCATCTTGTTTCTCAGATCGATCCGTTAATATAGGTAAAAATTGATACTTCTGTTTAAAAACTCGTCTTTCCATAGGTTACTCATATATTTCGGTTCTATGCTTAACCCGGAATCGCCACTTTTAAGCCTGAAGAAATGAGTAGCTCCTATGGTTTGTCCGTGATTGTTCGTTGATTCGCACTCACCTAAGCCACGCTCCGTCTAGCAACTGTACTGGGGTTCGAGGGGGTGACACCCCACACCCACCTCATCTCTGGATATACTCCATATAGCTTCTACACTTCATTCAAGGCTGTTCGATTGAATGTTACAAACTCCGTTTTCATCTGAATGGTTACAAAAATTTTCAGATCCGTATGCTGTATTGGGTCTTTCGGTAACAGCAGATGATCGCCGTGTGTTGAAGCGCTATCGCGACGTTGCTAAATTGCTGCATCCCGATTCTTTGATTCAGGCAGATGTCACGGAGCGAGAAACCGCATCTCGTTTGTTTTCACGTTTGGTGAGCCCTTCGTATCAAAAGCTGAAGCAAGATAAAGGCCGGGCGGAGTATTTGGCTATGCTGCGATTTAAGGTGCGGCGCATCAATCGAGATACAAAATTTGAACCCAAGCATTCCGCCTCGCAGCGCTTGTTGAGCCTAGGCCCAGCCCAGGTTGATGTGTTTTATGAGCAGGCGATCGCCAAACTCGCAGAACCTCAGTTTGAGAGCCTGTCCAGGTTTGAGTTGTTCACGCCTCAACTTGAAGAGCTAAACCTGGTTTATCTCAAGCTGAAGATGGGTGAGCCCATCATTCGAGAAAAGCGAAGTGGTCTGATTTCGGCGTCCCAAACTGCACCGGTCGAAATCAAAACGACTCCGGCAGATCCGGATAAGCCCGTTGTTGACTACGCCCAGCGCCACTACGACCGGGCCATGCAATACGCTCGACAGTCAAACTGGGCTATGGTCGTCCGGGAAATGCAAGACGCCATCAAGATATCGCCAAAAACCAGTGACTACCACTCCCTGTTGGCGAAGGCATACCTGATGCAGGAGTTGCCCACGATGGCCAAAGTCCATTTTCGGCAGGCACTTAAGCTCAATCCCCAAGATGCCTTGGCGTTGCAATATGCGTCCAAGCTCCAAATTTCGATTGAATCCACCTCGCCCTTGCCGAACGGTTCTAAGCCAGCGGCGACAAAGCCCAAATCGGGCGGTCTTGGAAGCCGCTTTAGCTTGTTTGGGCGCAAACCGTAAACAATGCAAATCATCAAAAACAAGAGCCTAGCGATCCTTGGAGCCCTGTAAAATACGCGGCTGAATTCAGTTGGTCAAAACAGTTTGGCCAATCTCACCACTGTCATATGACGTAGGATTGATGCCAGAAGAATCGTTAGAGTGGTAAGGATAGGTGCTCAAAATTTGGGCACATTCGATCTAAACGACGAATGGCTTCTGTTGCGCGCAAAAATTTGTTTGAAGACATTCCCCGGTTTTTGGTGGCGCAGGCCGGAATTGTGTTTGCGGTGAGCTTGGTTACCATTCAAACCGGAATTCTCAATGGGTTTAGCCGATCTACCAGTACCCTCATTGATGAGTCGCAAGCTGATATTTGGGTGAGTGCTGAGGAAATGGTGAACCTCCAGCTGACGCTGCCCATTCCGGCTGCAACCGTTGTCCAGGTTCAAGAAATTGATGGCGTGGAGTATGCCGAAGGGTTGATTAGTCGGACAACGACTTGGCGTGGTCCGGATGGCAAAATTGCGCCAGTACAGATATTTGGCTTTGACCCGGCAGGTCGTCTCTTTCGGGCTGGACAACTGACTGAAGGCGCGATCGCCGATTTGCAGCAGCCCTATCACCTCATTCCCGACCAGTCAAACCTGGGAGCCTTGGGGATTCAGCAAACCGGGCAGATTGCCACGATTAACTCATTGCCAGCGACCGTGTCTGGGTTGACCAAAGGGACGCAATCCATTGCAGCGAGTTCTTATGTGTTTACCTCGCTCATCAATGCGAATGCCTATTTAACGTCAGGATTTACAACAACATCCAATTGTCGGCTTGAGTCGGGCAATCTAGAGTGTACAAACGCATTTCAGCGAAGCGCAAATTCCAACGAAGTCGAGGCTCCGCGACCTTTGTCGGGCAGCGATAGCATCACCTATGTACTGGTCAAGACAGAGCCTGGAGCAGACGTTGCTGTGGTGAAACAACGAATTGTGGAACGCTTGCCGGGAATGATGGCCTACACACGCGAAGAGATGGCTCTTCGCACGCGTACCTTTTGGGTGCAAAAGACCGGAATTGGCTTTGTGCTGGGTCTGGGTGCAGCAGTAGGCGTAGTGGTGGGTGTGGTCGTAGTCGGGCAGATTTTGTATGCATCGGTGGCGGATCACCTTAAAGAATTTGGAACTCTAAAGGCAATGGGCGCTTCGGATTGGATGATTTACCGCATCATCATTGAGCAAGCGCTTTGGATGGCTGTGTTGGGATATATTCCTAGTTTGGCGCTGTGTTTGGGGTTGGGTTGGTGGACGTTTGCCACTCAGGGTATTGCCATTCTTATTACTCCCACAACCGCGATCGCTGTGTTGGGAATTACGGTTGGTATGTGTGTAACATCTGCTTTGTTTGCGATTCAAAAGGTAACGTACGTAGACCCCGCCGTTGTATTTAAGGCTTAACCAATTGATGAGGATTCCGTGTAGAGGGTTACGGAGGTGCAGGATGAAGCATTTTAGACTGAACTATACCCTAGAGGGGAATCATAAATTCTCACAATATTCCCCGTAAACATGGGCACTAAATCGTGAAGTTAAGGTTCTAAGAATGGTATTGGGGTTAGTGGTAATGGGTGGTATCTACCGGGTGGGATTGTGGAGCGCCAGTCAAGCGCATAGAGCAAGTGGGCAGGAGTGTACAAAGGGCAATCGTGCGATAACGCCCTAAAGCTACAAAAGAATCGATTTTTCTTTTTGTTTGTGTTGTTCTGGCCGATTGCATTCCAAAACATAGATTGACTAATGATTGTTTCTCCAATTACGTTTTCATCTGCCAAGCGAACCTACCTCTCTGAGGCGATGGCTCCCAATCCTGCGTTGGTTGAACCAATCGAAGCGATCGCTGCTGAAGGGTTGCAAATGGTTTTTCAGTCTGGAGCGGGTCAGTTTCAGGCGCTAACAGATATTAATCTCACGATTCCTTCGGGGGTAGTTCAGCTATTGATGGGGCCTTCTGGCTCGGGCAAAACTACCTTGCTGTCTATTTTGGCTGGCATTTTGACTCCGACAGAGGGTACTGTGCGCCTGCTGGGAGAAGACATCACCAAGATGTCGCGGCGCGAACTGTCGCGGTTTCGCCTTGAAAATATTGGCTTTATCTTTCAGGGGTTCAATCTATTTCCGGCCCTAACGGCTGTCGAAAATATTGAGCTTGCCCTAAAGCTGAAGGGCTACCATCCTCGGGCTGCGCGTAAGGAGGCCATGGATCTGTTGGCCCGAGTTGGCTTGGCCGACAAGGCAAAGCATTTGCCGAAAAATCTATCGGGTGGCCAAAAGCAACGGGTGGCGATCGCCCGAGCCCTAGCCGGTGATCCCCCCCTCATCATGGCCGATGAGCCCACTGCTGCACTCGATTCCCACAGTGGCCATGCGGTGATTGACTTGTTGCGCATCCTAGCTAAAGAGCGAGGCCGCACGGTTTTAATGGTGACTCACGATGCCCGCATTATGGATGTTGCCGATCGCGTCCTCTATTTAGAAGATGGTCGTTTGAGACAGTAGCGTTTGGCGATAAATTTACCGAGTTGTGGGAAATTGCCATTCGGGTTGAATGATTCATTCATGGCGCCATATCCGTTGGGACAAACAACGGTATGGCGCTTGTTTGTTGAATAGACTTCAACACGGGGCGATAGAGTGCTTCCAAGCACAAATCCTATGGAAAATTTATATTTTTCAGGTAATCTTCATACTGTTATGGGATTCGTTCCTCTACAATCCACGTAATAGATTGAAGGGGATCTGTCGTCGGCTTTCGGCAAATGGCGAATGAGATGCAGATCGGTAACGTTCAGGTTGGTTGAGCCGTCTTGCGGCTCTAGGTCTTGCGGCTTTAAGTCTTTAAAGTTCAAGTTCGATGAGCATTGGGTTTTTTGCAAGTTGTAGAAACGGCAAATTGCAAAACCTGCTGAGAGCCCCCTTAAGGGCGATCGCTCTTTCGGTTGATTCTATATCTCAATTGGGCCAACATTCGTTAGAATTTAACCCAACGTGTTTTCCATCTTGGTTGCACAACCTGGCAACCCATGCTCTAGTCCATAACAATTTGGTGTTCACAAGGGTTTCCCTGGATGCAGCACCAATCTCCGATCGCTCTCTGTCACTAACCTCAGGCTCGACTCTACTCTGGTATAACCTCTCGCATTTATGGCGACTGCACCGGTTCCTCGAAAATCATCACAACCAGAACTGCCTGGCGGGAGTCCCTCTCCAGACATCACTCCTGTCTTTGCCCTGAAGGAGGTTGTGTCACGCCTGCACCGAGAACACAGTAAAGTCCAGGACTTGCTGAGTTCTCTGGGATTCGCGCTTCGTAGTTTTACCAATCTCAACCAATTTCTAGAACTGACTCCACTGATTGCCAGTCGGGTAACAGATGCCGACGGTGGAGCCCTAATACTGTTTCGCCCGAATGGCCAAATGCGCTTGGAGCAAGTGCACTGTCAGGATAGTCGGCAGTCGCAAAGTGTCCGCAAGGCCATGGAAACGGCAACCCGCCAGCTTACCGCTGCAACTACGGTAGCTGGAGCAGCGGCGCTTACGGGGAGCAAGCTCTCGTCCACGTTGGATAACCAGGTGAGCCACTTTTTGGGGCCTGGGATGCAGCTATTTGGAACAGCCATTTTGGCCAAAAATGTAGAGCGGGGTCGGCTTTATGTGTTTAGCCATGACCCAGCCTATGAGTGGACCGAAACTCGGCAAAAGTTGGTGCGATTGGTGGCAGACCAAACGGCTGTGGCGATCGCCAACGATGAGCTGACAGTTGAGCTGCGCAAGAAGGAGCGCCTGGATCGCGAGCTTGAGATTGGGGCAGAAATTCAGCTTCAGCTATTGCCTCGCCAATGTCCCAAAATCCCTAGTGTGGAGCTGGCGGCCCTGTGTAAAACGGCTAGCCGAGTCGGGGGTGACTATTACGACTTTATTCCGGCCAACTACGATCAAATTCGATCTAAGAAGGGTAACGATGAGTGTCGCCGCTGGAGCATTACCATTGGGGACGTGATGGGCAAAGGCGTTCCGGCTGGCCTGATCATGACGATGCTACGGGGGATGCTGCGGGCTGAAGTGTTGAACGGACACTCCCCATCGCGTATTTTGCAGCACTTGAACCATGTTATGTATGCCGATTTGGAAAACTCGAATCGGTTTGTGACGCTGTTTTATTCAGAATATGACGCAGAGACGCGCACCCTGAGCTATAGCAATGCGGCTCATAACCCACCGCTATTGTGGCAAGCGGCAACCAAGACCGTTAAACGGCTGGATACGTTGGGTATGTTGATTGGTCTAGATATTGACACCCAATATTACGATGCTCAAGTTCAGCTAGAGGCGGGCGATACGCTGATTTACTACACCGATGGCTTTACCGATGCGGCCAATCAAAGCGGCGATCGCTACGACGAAGAAAATTTGCTGCAAGATTTTCAGCGGGCGTGCCTGCATTGTGACGGGCCACAGCCCATTTTGGATTACCTGTTTGGGCAGGTACAGCAGTTTGTGGGCCAAGGCCGCCAGCACGAAGACGACATGACATTAATCGTCATGCAAATTCAGGCTTAATCGCAAACAAAAGCGATATGGTTATTCCAATCTGCCTTGGCTTTGCTGTACCCTTAGGATGCTTCTAATGCTTCCTTGAGGTAATATTCAGCATTACCGTTGAGCTGGCATGATGCAAGCCATTGGGCGATCGCCCAAAGCTCTGGTTTGAGCGGCTAGCTTTACCAACATTGGGTTTTCTTGCTGAATACACAGCTGAAAATGAGGTGTTGGGCTGAGCTGTGCAGGCGACATAGCCCTGTCTTCATTCATAGGTTCCTGGTGGGAGATTCCGATGATTTTGTTGGACTTCATGCATCACAATCTTGCAGTGGTAGCTGATATATGGGGATCGATGCCCCATGGGTCTGGTGTGGATTTGTTACAGGTTCAGATTGACCACGGCTTTGGGAGTTTGCTGGCCCAGGGCCAGTTCGATACTGATGTGTTTGCTGGCGTTCGCAGTGCCTTCAACAATTTCATTCAATCAGGGCAGGTGTGGGCACTGTTGGTCGGAATTGTGTTGGGCTATTTGATTCGCGGACTGACGAGCTATTAGATCTGGGTTGGCTCGTTGCTCAACGGTGCAGACCTGCGCTGGAACTTGGCATGATCAATCGCTTGCAAGAGGTTCTAAGGTGACGTGGAAACCGTTTGCCGAGACCAGAGGGCCAGCGAATGGTCAGTCAACCTACGGTGAATTGCGCCGATGGCTGTTGCTGTTGGGTTGGCGATCGCCCCTCTGATCCTTCTGGCGAAATAGAAACGCCAGTTTGTCAACTCCTTGTCGGTTTCATTGCACAACTTGTTTAGGGTTAGCACCATTGAGTACATCGAAGCCATCTTCTTCTTCTCAAACCTGGAGTCAACGGTTTGAATCGGCATTGCACCCTGCGATCGCCCAATTCAATGCCAGTATTGGGTTTGATATTGAACTGATCGAATACGATATTACCGGATCTCAGGCCCATGCCCGTATGTTGGCGCATACCGGCATCATCTCTGCCGATGAAGGCGAGCAACTGGTGAAGGGGCTAGAGCAAGTTCGGCAAGAGTATCGCGCCGGAGCGTTTACCCCCGGGGTGGAATCGGAAGATGTGCACTTTGCCGTGGAACGTCGCCTGACTGAGTTGGTCGGAGATGTCGGGAAAAAGTTGCACACTGCGCGATCGCGCAACGACCAAGTGGGCACAGATACTCGTTTGTATTTGCGGGACCACATTCAGCAAATACAAGCGCGACTGCGGACATTTCAGCAGGTATTGCTAACCCAGGCGGAACAGCATGTTGAAACGTTGATTCCGGGATACACGCACTTGCAGCGTGCCCAGCCCCTGAGTCTGGCTCACCATTTGCTGGCCTATGTAGATATGGCCCAGCGCGATTGGGAACGACTTGGTGACGTGTTCAAACGGGTCAATATTTCTCCCTTGGGTTGCGGTGCGCTGGCTGGCACCACCTTTCCCATTGATCGCCACTATACGGCACAGCTGTTGGGATTTGAGCAGGTGTATAGCAACAGCCTGGATGGTGTCAGCGATCGCGACTTTGCCATTGAGTTTTTGGCGGCGGCTAGCGTGATCATGGTGCATCTGTCTCGCCTGTCAGAAGAAATTATTTTGTGGGCATCGGAAGAGTTTCGCTTTATTCAACTACGAGATAGTTGCTCTACCGGCTCCAGCATCATGCCGCAAAAGAAAAATCCCGATGTGCCTGAATTGGTGCGCGGCAAAACGGGCCGAGTGTTTGGCCATTTGCAGGGCATGCTTGTGCTGATGAAAGGGCTACCGCTGGCCTACAACAAAGACTTGCAAGAAGATAAAGAAGCTTTGTTTGATGCGGTGAGAACCGTAGAGAGCTGCCTTGAAGCGATGACAATTTTGATGGAAGAGGGGTTGGAGTTTCAGCCTATGCGGTTGACTCAGGCCGTTGCTGAAGACTTTTCCAATGCAACGGATGTTGCCGACTACCTGGCTGCGAAGGGAGTCCCCTTTCGTGAGGCATACAATTTGGTGGGTAAGGTGGTCAAGGCTTCGCTTGCAGCGGGTAAGTTGCTCAAAGACCTATCGATAGATGAGTGGAAGGCGCTACATCCTGCCTTTGAAGCGGATATTTATGAGGCGATCGCTCCACAGACGGTTGTTGCTGCTCGAAATAGCTACGGCGGAACCGGCTTCGAGCAGGTAAAGGCTGCCCTGGCTCAAGCGCGATCGCGTCTGGCCTCCGAAAAATTAGGGAGTTGAATGATGTTTGGCGTGCCTAGCGCCCCAAACATCATTCAACTTTGTAAGTCCTGACGTTACTAGTTCATCAATAGCCATCGACTGGGGTGTGCAACCATCCCCATGGCTAGAGCTGTAACCAAGTATGGTCTGGGCAAGGGAACTCATGGTTGAGACGCTGGGCGATCGCGCTTAAACTCCATCCATCAGCTCAATCCAAAAAAGAGGCCCTGGTATTGCAGTGCCTCTTTTCAAGACCGTGTATGTAGCTGTCTTCAGTTCCTGTGCGTCATTGGCAGGATAGGGAAATGTGGACGCAAGGGAGAGCGATCGCTGCCAAGCAGGCTTAGTAGGCACCCTTCTTGAGCAAAACCACCCCCACAGTATCAAACAGAATTTTGAGATCCAGCCAGAGCGACCAGTTTTCGATGTAGGCAACATCCAAACCAATCGCCTGCTCAAAGTCGGTAATGTCAGAACGGCCTGAAACCTGCCACAACCCAGTAATACCAGGCAGCACTTCATGCCGCAGGTAGTGATATTCAGAGAAGCGCTCCACATCTCGTACCGGTAGGGGACGCGGGCCAACCAAGCTCATTTCACCCATCAGCACATTGAACAGTTGTGGAAGTTCATCGAGGCTGTAGCGACGCAGAAATCCGCCGATTTTTGTTACCCGGGGATCGTGCTTCATCTTGAACAGCACTCCATCCTTCATTTCGTTGCTGGCCTCTAGTTCACGCTGCAACTTTTCGGCATTCTGCACCATGGTTCGAAACTTCCAGGCTTTGAAGTGGCGACCGTGTAAGCCAACCCGGACTTGCCGGAAGAAGATAGGCCCTGGTGAGTCAAGCCGAATTAAAAGACCGATGGTTATCAGGATGGGCGAAAATGCCAAAATTAGGGCGGCAGATGCAAAAAAGTCAAACAAACGCTTCGTCCAAAAGTCAGTGCCCGTGATGGCAGGAGGCGTATAAGTCAGCGAGGGCTGACCGCCAATGATCCACATTTCTGACTTGGGGAGAACGGGCTCTGCACCATTGGGCAAAATATGAACGGTAATGCCTGCTGTTTGGAAATGCCAGCACACAAACATGCGATTCTTAATCGCTTCCCAAGAAACAAAGATCTCGGCAATGCCCAATTCTTGAAGTTTGTGTAGGGTTTCGTTGCGGCGATCGCGGTCTAGGCAGCGGCTGTCAGCAACTCCAAGAATGTCGTAGCGATTTTCGCGGGCAACCAGATTGCAATGTTGTTCACGACTTTCGTCGGTAATAATGAACACGGGATAGCGAATGGCACCCTTGGCGCGCGATCGCATCACGCTTGCATCAACAAAAAACCGCCCTAAGCATACGAAGCAAACCGAGAAAAACCAGAATAAGAGAAATGTTGATCGAGAAACAAACTCATTGGGATCGTAGAGAAACGCTGTCAGCAAAATGATGAAGACTGCCAGCGTGATCGCTTGAACCAATCCAAGATAGTCTCGACGCTTATCTCCAGGTGCATAAAGCCCACGAGCTGAAATCACCCCGACTCCAACGAAAACAATTACGAGATGGAACAGAAAGCCATCTTGTCCTGTCCATGGAGAATTCATCTGGGTACCGATTGCTCTAGCCAAGCGCCAGCCCACCGAAAGGGCAATGACATCAAGGCAAAGCAACGTGAAAACTCGTAGCCAGGATATTGCGGCTCCCCGTCGCAGTTTGGCAGATCCGGGTGAACGAAGGTCAAGTTTGAATTCTGGCGATAGTTGTGGGGAGGGCATGATGTTGTCCTTCAGAATTCGAAATGTAGAGCAACCTGCTAGGCTCATAAACCAAAAGGTTAAGCCAGTTTGCTGGGCGATTGGTCATAGCAACCAGCATTCTCGCAATTGCCCTACAGAGCCTACAGGGCTCTAGTGTGTGTCAGTGTATTTGACCCTCAGAGTATCCCAGTTCCAAATGTGGAATAACCGCCAAGCTCGTGAATATACGCAAACTTCATATTCTAGTCGCCCTATAGATCGCCGTCTTCATACTTTCCATCAATAAAACTCGATGCAAACGTCCGTATTTTCTAGTAATTCGTATGGATACAATTCAGACCCAATCAAAACTTTTTTTGTCTATCGCTAGAGAGATATGATCCCGAGCTTTGATTAAGCCTAGTTTTGATGGGCGATCGCTCTTTAAACCTGCAGCAAATTTAGGGAGTGAAATCCTGTAATGTAGGCTCCTTGCCGCCATTAAAAAAACAGACCCTAAAACTCTGTGTTGCGCGTACGGTGGGCGGTACAGAGCTTTAGGGTTGATGCTGAACGATGGCTGCTTGCTTAGACTTCTTGAAGCTTGGTGATAAGCGTTGCTCAGCTCCGTGCAGCGCTTTGTGGGTGATGGTCCGCATGTCTAGAACATCACCCGCTTTATATTTTCAAGAGGAAATTTGGGCAGAAGATCTCACTCCAAAAAAAGGCTGCATGTAGCATTTAAGACTTAGGCGGCTTGACCTACAACTATGTGGCTCAAAATTGATGAATGAACCGTCTGTATAAACCACTGCACGATGAAGTTGCGTAATGGTTCATTCTTCCTAAAAACTATTCGTGCAGAAGGTCTGAATTGTTAAGAGGAATTAAGAGACCATGAAAGATATTTCAGTGAAATCACGGTTATTCCGTGAACCTCTGGTAAGAAGCGAATTTGCCTTCAGGTTCGTGTCTCTAGTTTTGGAATAGGCTTCTAGAGCGATCGCCGCCTTATCCCAGTTCTAATTCCCATCACGTTCCCCAGGCTGCTAATCGTCGCCCTTGCGGCTATCCAGTGGAAGATAAACGGTTAGCACTTCGCCTTGTTCTGGCCGCTGTTTAACAATCAGCTTGCCACCCAAAGCCTGAAACAAGTTTTTGGTTACGCCTAGGCTAAGGCTAAGGCTGCCCGTCTCGGGTTGAAACATGAGCAATTGACCCAGTGACTTGAGTGGTGTTACTGGATGGTTAAAGCCCTTGGCACCACATTCTCGGCTGGATGTGGCTTGAGGCTGCGATTGAAATTGAAGTTTGAGCTGGTGTCCCGCAAGCGATACCTGTAGCTGCATGTGACTCCCTGGCTGTAGGGTTTGGGTAATTCGATCGATGAGCCCAGTGAGCACCTGGTCGAGCATGGTGGGATCGGTAACGACCATCGGCAAGTTGTGAGGCAGCACTAAGTTGAGCGTGAGACTACGCTGCTGAGCAATTTGCTGCCACCGTGGTTCGTTTTGCTGAAATACTTGAGCTAGCGAAATGGGTGCTAGTGGCGAAATTGGCTGCTTAATCTCAGCCGTTTCCAGCTCAACTGCCCGAAAGATGAGGTTGAACCGATCAATTTGCTCGGTGCATTCCTGGTCAATGATCGAGAGCCGCTTCAGCACATCGGGGCTCAGATCTTTGCGTTTGAGCAGCAGTCGAGTAAGAGTGCGGATCGTGGTGAGAGGCGTGCGTATTTCGTGAACTAGCGCTTGCAACAGCTCCGTGTCAAAACTTTGAGATTGTTGAGCCAAGGCCTCAAGCGATCGCTCATCTCCCGATGAATCGAGCTGATGCACAGGCACCACAGGTTCGATGTTGTTGGGGGATGAGGTGCGAGTTACCGATTGCGCACTGCCTGAAATATGCTCAGGAGCCCAGTCGCTTGCCTCAGGAAGATAGGACACCATGAGCCGACTAAACTGAGTCACAATGCGATAGTCGGGCTGACGTGGGAAAAAACGCTGTACTAAGTCTTCGAGCCGATGCGTCATTGCTGAGTTCATAAACAGCAACCGGGCTCGCAGCGCATTCCAAGACTGTTCAATAATGGCTGGGTCAAACGAAAATAGAAATGCTGGGTTGCCGTCGAGGTCATCTCCCAACACCATGACCAGACTGAGCTTGTCGGTAATGATTAAACAAAACTGCTCAGTCCCCAATGGATCGTTAGGAACTAGCGGCACCGTGGAAGCGGCAGCTTGACTGAGAACCGTTTGCTTACCGTGCTCAGGTAACAGGCGAAACGGCATCCAGGTATTGGCCCAGAGGGGATTACTTGTAAAAGTCCAGCTAGATAGCCCAGGCAGCTTCTCTGGCTGCTCCAATACGGGAACTGGCCCCGACAGGATGAGCCCACATTGAGACGCCTCTGCACAGGGAGCTTGGTTTGCAAATTGTGCCCTCAACAAGACATTGACGGCTGCGATCGCCCCACTCCAGCTTTGCTCAGCCCGTACCCGACGTTGAGAGATGGAACCCGTTGCTTCGGTATCTAACACATCCTGAGCAACGATTTCGCTTAATGTTGGCAAATACCACTTGAACACGTGCTCAGGCTCTCCAACTGTTAGATCTTCGAAATCGAGAGATTCACAGCTTATCCACAGGAAGTATACCCTGATGAATCGTGATTTCTATTAAGACGATAACGAGAAGGTTGGCTGAAAGCCTAGGTGTAGAACCGAACCCCCAAGGTCGCAATCACCTCCGGTGGTTTCTGTGATGGGGATGCAGCCTGAATCAGTCGAGATAGGTGCTGTCGTGCAGATGCATCTGTACTGTTACAGCTGCATCTTGTAGGCGTACCTTTTGTGGGCATGCCTTGAGCTCTTGCGCTGTGCTGAAATCTTCTATGCTGGCCTTCCTAGGTGACTTGGCAGACCGACCGATGGGCGATCGCATCCTTGAATCCTCCATGACCACTGCGCTGTGGCCTTGCTCCTCGATGAGGTTCAAACGTGAGGTTCAAACATGAGCTTCAATGCCCTAGCCAAACCAGGTGGATGATAGAACCCCTGCAGACATGGAAGCAGGAATGTGATGCTCAACCCAAGCAGAATGATTCTGCAAGATTTGTTCAATTCCCTGGTGAATGATGTTATCCATATCATCCTGATGCTTGGCCAACATCGTATCCTGATGCCAATCCATGACATCTGATTGAGTGTCGTCCACCACTTGGTAATGCCCCGGTAAATGATTCATGACATAGGTCATCAGCTCTTGCCGCAATGTGGGAATCGAAAAGGCTTGTTGATAAGGATGATGGGGATACGATTCAAGAACGACTGCAACCTCATGCTGAATTGCTGAGAAGGTTGAATTGATGATTTTGGTACCCATGATTCGTCTCCTGGCAGTGGCTTTTCATACTGATTTTGGATGGTTTTACGTGTTGATTGATGCGTGGATCTGAATGAGAACAGCGATCGCTTGAACGACACAGAATCATTTGCCTGATTGCATGACGGACAATTAACGGACGATCAAATAACAACAAGACCGCAGGCTAATCAATGATGAGAATTAAAGTTTGATCTGGTATCGAATCGCACTTAGGTCTTTGGGTGCTTATTGAGTGCTTGTCGAATATCGAAATACTGATGAGTTTCTGAAGGATGAACAACAGCTTCGATTACAGGATGTTAATTGAAATAGGATGAAGCGCGATGATAGAAACTCAACAATGCTGCCTAATTTAATTATCTCTGGTCTGTTGGATGAAAAGATGGGTCACAGGGATGATGTTTAAACAGCTTAAAAATTGACAAAATTGGACTGCTTGTTTGGATGGCCTACCCTGCATGACGAGTTGCTTGTTGAAAGAATCATCGGTTGTTGAAATGAATTTTCCTTCGCTGCGTCTGCATCCTCAGGGGCCATTGTGTTCTCGTTTGGCGGTGGGCGTTTGGCGGCTGGCAGAATGGAAGTTGAGTGCAAATGAGCTTCGAACTTGGATTGAAGCTTGCTTGGAGATGGGGCTAACAACCTTTGACCATGCTGACATTTATGGCGACTACACGTGCGAGGAACTGTTTGGTGCAGCGCTGAAGAAACAGCCTGGATTGCGCGATCGCATCCAGCTCATTAGCAAATGTGGCATCAAGCTCGTTTCTCCAAACCGACCGCACCATGGCATTCACAGTTACGACACCAGCGCCGAGCACATCATGATCTCGGTAGAGCATTCCCTCCAGGCATTGAATACCGATTATTTAGATGTTTTGTTGATTCATCGGCCCGATCCGTTGATGAATGCTAATGAGGTTGCGTGTGCTTTTACCAAACTGCGAGAGGCAGGTAAGGTATTGTCTTTTGGGGTGTCAAACTTTTTGCCCAGCCAGGTGGAGTTGTTGGCGTCTCGGCTGGATTTTCCCTTGGTCACCAACCAGTTGGAAATATCGGTGATGCAGTTGTCTGCCTTTGTAGACGGTACCTTGGATCAGTGTCAGCGATTGCAAATGGCACCAATGGCGTGGTCGCCCCTAGGCGGCGGTGGTTTGTTTGCCGGGAGGAGCGCTCAAGCTTGGCGGCTGCAAAGGGCTCTGGCAACGGTTGCTAAGGAATTGGATGCTCATTCAGATCAAGTGGCGATCGCCTGGTTGCTCACCCATCCAGCCAACATTGTGCCAATTTTGGGAAGCGGCAAATTAGAGCGTCTTCGCTCTGCTGTTCAGGCCATAGATTTGACCCTAACGCGCGAGCAATGGTTCTCGATTTGGATGGCTTCTACTGGAGAAGACTTACCCTAGCGATCGCCTCAGGCAAGTTCACCAAAATACCGACAAGAATCAGGCTGGACTTACGCATTGGTGTTGTGGGTAGGGTGCGAAGCACCCTACCCACAACACCAACACACCAGATTTAGTAGACTTGCGTAAGTCCTGTCAGGCTTAAAGAATCAAATTTGGTGAATGGGTTGAGGACGCGCTGCCAAAAACTACAACCCTTGAGGTATCCAGGTTATCGCGATCGCATGATCTAACAGGTTAGAAAATGTTTGTGTCTGAGGCTGTGGATTCCAGCCTGAACAGATGACAGCTCCTGGGCCACTCCTGCTAAACTTCACATCAGTTCATTTTTGCAGTCCTCCCCTTGCCATGCTCACCAGCGAATACATCGAAAGAGCCGAAGCTACGCGTGTCCGTGTCCTCAGCGAGGCGTTGCCCTACATCCAACAGTTTGCCGGACGCACCGTTGTGGTGAAGTACGGCGGCGCTGCCATGAAGGACAGTAATTTGAAGGAAACTGTCATTCGCGACATTGTGTTTCTCTCTTGTGTCGGTCTGCGTCCGGTGGTGGTGCATGGCGGTGGGCCAGAGATTAATTCCTGGCTGGACAAGCTGGGCATTGAGCCTCAGTTCAAAAATGGGTTACGGGTTACCGATGCACCCACCATGGATGTGGTGGAAATGGTGCTGGTGGGCCGAGTGAATAAAGAATTGGTAGCGCTGGTGAATAAGGCCGGTGGCAAGGCGGTAGGGCTGTGTGGCAAAGATGCCAATTTAATTAAGGCACGGCCTCAGGGCGGAGATGATATCGGCTTTGTGGGCGAAGTTCAAAGCATTGATACTAATATTTTGGGTTCGCTGGTGCGCGAAGGCTATATCCCAATTGTGTCGAGCGTTGCTGCCGATGAAAACGGCCAAGCCTACAACATTAATGCTGATACGGTGGCTGGTGAATTAGCAGCGGCCTTGGGAGCCGAAAAATTGATTTTGATGACGGATACGTCAGGTATTTTGCGAGATTACCACGATCTCACGACCCTCATTCCCAAGCTGGATATCCAGGAAGCACGCAACTTGATTGATACCGGGGTGGTGTCGGGCGGCATGATTCCCAAGGTGAACTGCTGTGTGCGATCGCTCGCGCAGGGAGTGCGTGCAGCCCATATTATTGATGGTCGTTTGCCTCATGCGTTGCTGCTCGAAATTTTTACAGATGCGGGGATTGGCAGCATGATTGTAGCGTCGGGATATATGAGATGAGGGCGAAGCGCTAGGGTGAGCGATGTGTCATACCCTGGGCAAGTTTCAAGTTTCTTCTAAGGTTTGAGGAAGGGCTTCGTGCTGAGTCGCTATGCTGGAAAGGTGGTGACGGGAATTGTGTTGTGAAGGACAACGAACAGAATCAGGAGCAACAGCAAGAGCAGGAACGGCTGGAACAAGAGCAAAAAGCGAAAGCGCAGACGCAGTACATGGCTGGGCGCGATGCATTTGAGCGCGGGCGGTATCGCGAGGCGATTGAGCTGTTGCAGGGGGCGATCGCCCTAGTTGAGCGGGGTACAGCCCTGGGTGGCGAAATGCAGATGTGGCTGGTGTCGGCCTATGAGGCGGCAGGCCAAAACCAGGAAGCGATCGCCCTGTGCGACATTATGACGCGGCATCCTAACCTGGGTACTCGCCAACAAGCCAAGCGCATTCTCTACATTCTCAAGGCACCCCGGCTCAAAACGCGCCCCGAGTGGCTCACGCAAATTCCCGACTTGGAAAATTTGGATGAGGGCGATCGCGATAGCCAAAAAGCTTACATCAACAAGCCTGCCACTCCTAGACCGGCCAAGCCCAAACAAAAAGCCCCACAAGATTTGCCCCCGCTTGACCTGAGCCAAGTGAATACGAAAGATAATGGATTTGTGTGGGCCGCTTTGGGGGCGATCGCGCTATTGTTAGGCGGGCTCTTTTGGTTTGGCCGCTAGCTTGGGCTCGCCGCTTGGGTGTTTGCGAGGCTAACCGACCTCCTGCCCTCCTGCCTAGCCGTGCGGCTGTGGAGAGCCTCTCCACAGCAGATTCTCCCGAACCTCCAATTCCTCGCCCCGACTCCCGATTCCCTACTCCCTCCCTACATGAAACGCCTCCTCTCCCTCCTCTTCATTCTGGTCGCCCTATTCGGCCTGTCGGGCTGCATTCGTTACGATGTGGGCATCAACTACGCAAGCCAAACCCATGGGGAAATTGTGCAGCGCATTCGGGTGGGGCAGCCCATTGCCAATCGGGGAGATAGTCAGGCTAAGGTGTGGTTGACGACGCTAGAGCAGCGGGCTAAAAAACTGGGTGGGCGCATTCGTCGGCCCAATCAGCAGGAGTTGGTGGTCACGATTCCGTTTAACAACGGTAGTGAACTTACCCAAAAGTTCAATCAATTTTTTGCTGCGCTATCGGACGAGGATGCAGGTGAGGAAAGCGGTGTTGCGGTGCCAGAGATCGCCTCGAAGCTGAGCCTGCGTGAAAGTAATTTGCTGTTGGTGGAGCGCAATCGCCTGGTCTATGACGTGGATTTGCGATCGCTTGGGGTGTTGTCGCCAGATGGGACGGTGCTGGTCAGCCCAGGAGCATTGTTAGAGATGGAGTTTAGCCTGAATACGCCGTGGGGTGGGCGATCGCTGGATGATAGCCTGATTCCCAAAATCGATCGATTGGGGCGGCGGTTCACCTGGACGCTCAAAGCGGGGGAGACCAACCACATCGAAGCAATTTTTTGGATTCCCAGCCCATTGGGAATTGGCACCGCAGTCATTGTGGGGTTGGTGGCGTTGGGGGCTGGGTTTAAGGCTCAGCTATCACGCCAAGCTCCAGTGTAATGGGCAGCGCCTCGCTCAGAGTTTGGTGACTTGTTGACAGGATGGTGTCGAGATAGCGACGCAGGATGGCCCACTGTTGCGGATTGGGGCGATAGGTTTGATCTCCCTCTCGCAAAAACAGGGGAGCTGCCAGCAGGGCCTTGTAGTCGGGGTTTTGCTGCGACTCTAGGGTGAGCAGGTAGCCATCGCGTTCGGCGGGGATCAGACCCGGTGGCAAGTGCCCTTCGAGCAGCGCCAAAATATGAGGCTGACATTGCTGCGTTTTGATGCCGCGCCGTTCCAAAATTTGCATCAAGCTGGGAACGGTGATGGGTGCATCGGGAAAGGCCCGCAGCAGTTCCATCAGCAAGAAGTAGTCGCTGTATTGGTGCCGTGCCAAATCCAAGACATGGGGATGCAATGGAGCGGCAGCGAGCCCATAGGCAACTCGGCTGCACACGGGCAAATGATGATCGCTGGGATGCGTGGGTGGGGCGTAGGTGTCTTGAATGATGGTGGCGTTGGGGAGCTTTTGCCGTAGCCAACGGGCGATCGCAGGGAGAGACGCTGTCCCCCCCGAGCAAATGACCTGGTTCACTCCTAGAACGGCGCTGCCTGCCTGGGTCAGGAGGGTGTTCAGTTCGCGATTGAGGCGTTGGATGTAGGGGAGCAGGACGCGGCTTCCCAAATCTTGCCGAGTGATGGTGATGGTTTGGCCGCCAATGATTAGGGTGATGCGTTCTTGCTGCTGGAGCGATAGCTTGAGGTAGCGGGCCGCTTCCAGCAAACTGGTGCCCACATCGGAACTGAGCAGTCGCCGCTGGAGTCGATAGCGATTGACCATGTCGGGATCGCCCACAATGGGGAGTGTCAACAGTTCCCATCGCATCATGCGCCAGGGATCGGCGATCGCCCCCAGGTCATTGGCAAAGGTGGGCTCGACAGCTGATGCGGTGGAGCGAGACGACTCGGGCGATTGCGGTTGGGCTGATTCGCCATGGCTTTGGTGGGCTTGCCGAATCCAGGCGGGATAAATGAGCTGACACAAAATGTCCTGGTCTAGGGCTTGGCCTCCATAGGAGAGCGATCGCGTCAAAATATCGCGGTGGGCCAACTGTTGTAGTTGGGTGGGCACATTGGCCAGAGCCAACTCCGTCGTTGTTGCTCCAGCATTGATGACCAGGGTATTGCCGCGCCAGCTTGCGCCAAACAGCTCGGGGCTTTGGCTCAAGCCAGCGGGTAAAGTTATGCTGCGTCCGTCGCCACTGGGCAATTCTGATAGCAACGTGGCGATCGACTCTTCAACAAAGTAAATTTGCTCAGGTTGGGCTACCAAACGGGCTGCCAGCAACGCCTCCCGCAGGTTGAAGGTGTAAGTGTCTGACCAGTTGGCGGGATAGCTCACCATGACTGCAGAGAGCTGCTGTAGAGCGGCTTGCAAAGCGCGCTCATCGAGCCCGACGGCTCCACATACGCGCTCCACAACATCTTGGTTGGCTGCGGGGGCAGGCACGGCGCAGGCCAGGGTGGCTAGCAGGACCCGAACTCCCTGCTGCAAGATACTCAGCGGCAATGGTTGGGTATCTGTCCACTGAATTACAGGCTCCCAGCGCAATTCGCTCGGCAGATAGTACGATACGCCCGATCGCAAAAAGGGCTTAAAGCCTCGCAGAGTATTCAAATCTGCATCGGGTTGACGAGCGCCCATCGAGGGCAAGGTGACCCGGGCGGTGGCACTTTCCGCATCGATACGTACGACTTCAAACGGGAGGCAGAAGGTTTTGTTGGAGGTGGCGGGTCGATTGGCCAGGGCATTGCTGCGATTGATCGCCAGCCAGTAAATCGGAAACAGCTCGCAGGTATCGCGATTGAGCAGCACAGCCGAAATGCCGGTGGTGCCCACATCAATTCCCAAATACCAGCGCTTGAGGTCGGGCATGGAGGGGGGCCGACCCGATGGAGTAACCGCCTCCAGCGATAGATCTTCTTCCAGCGGATCGGGCAGGACGGGCAGCACATCGTCCAAATCTTCTTCTGCTAGGCGCAGCATCGACAGGCTATCGTCTTCAACTTCGGCTAGCTCTTGAAACTGCTCCAAAATCTCGTCTAGTTCTGAGTCAATGACGTCGGGAACGTCTGACTCGAATTCGGAGTCGAGATCGGGGGCATACAGGCTGGGGCGATCGCCCTCATCCTCAAAACTGTCGAGCCCGGATGGCATATCCTCCAGCAGCTCTGGAGCGAGATTTGAAAACAGGTCAAACGCTGCCGATCGCTCAAAGTCACGGTTTTCTGGCTCGGACTCTGGATCGTTGGTTGCCAGCAATGCATCCTCAGAGGCGCGATCGCCCAACTCTGTTGCTGAATCTGGCTCATCACCTGAGTCTGGAATGGGTTCTGCTAGGTTCCCCAATCGATCATCCGACTCTGTGCCTGGTTCCTCATTGGGCAGTCCAGGCGGATGGGATGTTGAACCCAAGATTTCGTTCAAATCCTCTAAGGTCAAGCTTTGTGTAAAAGCTTCCGGATCAGGGGTATCAGACGAAGCTGGTTCCGAGCGTTCACAATTCTCAAGGTCGCTCGAGTCCTCCATTGTGGCTGACGCGTCTAGCTCCATTGGCTCAGCGGGTTCCTGAGCCTCTTCAAGGGGCGCAATCGGCGGTAGCGCTTCTGGCGGAGGAGGGCCTGCTGGCTCAGCTTGCCACTCGGTCGCGAGGTCTCCTAAGGTGGGCTCCTCAGACGTTACCAACTCGGGTGGCGGTGGCGGTACAGCCGCCATGACCTCGTCTTCTGTGGCCAACCCAAAATCTGCCGCCAAGTCATCTGGCGTGAGTTCTGTATCCAACGCCAGATCAGACTGCAACGCCAGATCAGGCTGTAGCTCATCATCAGGTGCCTCTAAGTCTTGGCGGTCGGCTTCCTGAGGGGATGCTGCCTGAAACACTGCCTCATTGGTTGGCTGGGGCTCTAGCTCTGGTTCTGGTTCTGGCTCTAGCTCAAACTCGCCCGTGAGAGCAGCAGCAAGGTCGGCAACGGTAGGCGGCGAAGGTTGGGAAGGACTCTCCTCGGTCGTCCCAAAATCAGAGAACAGATCATCAACGGATGGAGAGGACGCTGCGGACTGCTCCTCCTCTGGAGATGGCGCGAGGGGAAATTCTGGCTGGTATTCGCTTGTGAGCGCTGCCGTGAGATCGCCGACGGTGAGTTGAGGGGTCTGGGATGAAACGGCCTCTGCTGCACCAAAGTCAGGAAATAGTTCATCAACAGGTGCGCTAGAGGGTAGACCGGGAAGCGGCTGGGCGAGGTCGTTGGCAAAATCCAGCACGGTATCGGCGGGCTTGTTGGAACCTGAGGAAAAATCCACGGGCGCGATCGCCTCGCTGCCAATGCTGTAGGCATCGAGATCGGTGGAAAGGTCGGCAAGGGTTAGGTCGATGCGGTCCTTGGGTTCCACATTGGGTGCTGCTGGACGCGCCACATCAAACGATGCCGACAAATCATCCAATGTGTCGGCTACAAAATTGGTGCGATCGCCCGACTCATCGGCGGCGCTTGTTTCGTTCGGCGAGACCGCCGCCAAATCCGCGCGGCTTATTGCGGGTAGGTTCTTTTTTTTTTCCCTCGTCTTCGGGTGAGACGGGGGGCATGGTAGAACCGAATGCACCGGCCTCAGCTTCAAGCGGGGAAGAGCTGGGCGGTGGTGAACTGTTGAGGTCGCTGTTTGGGGTTGTATTGGCTGTTTTAGCGGTTGCTTCGGGGGTTGAGTCTGCTTCCAGAGGCTCTGCTTCTAGAGGCTGTGACTTGGGAGAGGATAGTGGCTCAATGGGTGGCAAATCTTCGAACAGACTGCCCAATCCCTCAAGGGTGAATGTATTGGAGGATGGTGGCGAAGCTGGTTCTGCGATCGCCTCATCATCTTCGGTATCTTCGGCAAAGGAAAGCGCAAACTCTTCGAGCGATGCATCAGCAGATTCGCCCGACAAGAATGCAAAGGTATCGGCCTCGCTTTCGCTTTCAGCAAATTGTGCTGCAAGGCGAGACAGATTGCTACCAGCAGCTGGCGGGGGGACAGGCGTAGTGGCTAGCGGCTCATCCGATAATAAATCTGCGAGTTCGTCTAGGGATAGAGCCGCAGTGGGTTCTTCTAGGCTAGAAGGTGCGATCGCCTCTGGTGTTTCAACTGCTTCAATCCCTGGTTCATCTTCGGCTGCCAAGGGGTTGACTTCATCGGAAACCTCCAACAGCTCGATATCGGTAGGGTTAGAAACCGAGTCTGTTTCATCAACATCGAACAGTTCCACATTGTCAAATAGCCCTTCGAGATCGGAAGGAGGTGTCAGCGTGTGGGTTGGATCAACCAGATCTTCTTCAAAAACGGTTTCGTCAAACAGATCTGTATCTAACGAGTCTGTATCTAACGGATGGGTGTCGAATGGGTCGGTATCCGCCAGGGATGCATCGTCTAACTGTAACCCCGGCTCATCGGTGTCAAAGGTCAGCTCGTCGAGGGTGAGTGCTGTTTGGGAAGAGTCCAACTCGGCTGGAAAATCGGCTGGCTCTGTGACTGTTTCTGCAGCGGGTTCTGTGGGTTCAATGGGAGCGATCGCCTCCGAGGTTTCAGCATTGACCTGCACATCAGTCACAGAAGACTCGGAGCTGGCAGGCGAAACCGGAAATGGGGCTAGCTCGCTCAAATCAAGCGTTCGTTCGTCATCAATGGCGGGGGATGGTGGGGAAAATGGTTCGGCAAACCCAAAGTCCAAGTCAGTTTCGTCGCTGATGTCCATGGGCGGCCATTCTTCCATGCCATCGGGCAGCACATCTTCCGGCATGACAGCTTCGGTAGATAGCGGCAAGCTCAAATCAGTGTTTGGGCTGACATTTTCTGCATCTAGGACAAGCGGAATATCTGCGAACTCAGGAGACGCCTCTTGGGTTGGGTTGGGTTCTGGTACTAGCTGCTCGGCTGGCTCAGGCGATACCGGGGTGTCTGCTTCGGCAGCATCGGCCACCGCACCTTCGGTTTCTAATCTGGAGAGGTCGGCGGTTAGCTGTTGCAATGTTTCGGATGCAATCTCAAAATCGACGGGAGCCTCAACCGCTTGCTCCTCGGTGACCAGCAAATCTTCGTCGGGAGATGCGGCAATGTAGCTCTCTTCATCCTGGCGATCGCTCGTGGTAGGCAGAGAGAGCGATCGCTCCTGCTCCGTCAGCGTGATCAAATCGGTCAGCGAAGTAATGGTTTCAATTGGGCGCGTGCCGCCAGCAAACGCGGCGGCTGTATCGAGGAGCAATGTCTCGTCGTCACTGGCTTCGGGAACAGGTTCATCGAACAACACCTGCTCAAACGATTGAGGGGCAGCACCCGGTTCCTGCAAAGCTGGGTCGGCAGCAGGACTGGCTTCGATGATGGCTGAAGGCTCCTCGGGGCTGTCGGCCTCTAGCTCTGACAGATCGGCTAAACCAGAAAACAGCTCCCGCTCAAGATCGAGATCCGCTTCCTGCCCAATTTCGGCTTCGAGATGGCTGATGTGGGTTACATCTGTAGCGGCTTCATCGGCGATCGCAGGATGACTTGAGGCGGGCTGATCAGAGAAAACTCCTGCATCCGCAGCGCTTTCATCCTCAACTGGCAGCTCATCCAAAAAGTCGGCCCCTAAGTCGGCTCCGCCATCGGCGACGTGAGAGTCGACGGGTGGCTCTGCCAAATCCACCGCTTCCAGGCCCACATCCAGTCCAAACAAGCTGTTGTACAGCTCGTCAACCTCATCGATTTCTTCGGCAACAGGGGGCTTGGCCTCCGTAACGGATGCTTCTACGTCAATGGTTTCGGGCAACGGTTCCAGCTGTGCCGCCTCGCGACCCATGGTGAGTCCTGTCGTGATTTGATCGAGCAGATCTAAGCTGTTGTCAAAATCACCCAGCTCAATGTCAAACCCATCATCGGATGCAGTCGCTCGCTGAGCCAAAATATCTTCGTTAATTTGAAAAACCGTGAGATCTTCATCGTTGGGCATGATGAGCCGCGACTCATCTACCTGAAAAATGGTGAGGTCTTCATCGCCCTCAGTCATGGGCGAAGTCGATAGGTCTAAGGCATCCCAATCAAACTCAGGTTCTGCCTGGGGCCTGGGGGCTGCGGCAGGTGGGACTGATCGGCTGGATGGCTTGGAAAGCTCGGCAAAATCGGCCAGATCATCTTCCAAATCTGGCTGAATGACGGTGGAACTGGTGAGTTCGTTGAGCAAGACATCAATTTCGTCGAGTTCGTCATCGGAAATAAGCTCGGCGATCGCATCGGGTTCTGGCGGTGTGGGCACGTTGGCGGTAGCTCCGGGCGTGAGCTGGTTGGGCTCGCGCCATTCAGCTGCATTCATCGACGACTGCAAATAGTTCGAGGCTTCTTGCCCAAGCTGTTGCGCCAGCCGATCGATCAGCGTGCTGAACATCGCTTCACCCTGTTGGCCCAGGCTGTGCATTTTGTCGAGGCCCTGGCCCAACGAGTCTTGATACGTTTGAATATTGCGCTGAAGTGAGTCGAAAATGACGCGCAGGGTGCTGTCTAGTTTGAGCAGCAGTTGATCAGACTGAGCCTGAATTTGCTGAAGCTGCGCTAACCGCTCTGCCGGAGACAGGCTGGCTTGTTCGGCAGCAGCCCAACTGCTGGGAAAAGGATCGCCCGGTAGTAGAGGCTGGGACTCGCTGGTGGATTGGCTCAGCGCAGTCTGGCTTGGCAAATTGCCAATGGTTTGCATGACCTGACTGCTGAGGTTGTCCTGTAGCCGTGTCATCAACGTTTGTAGAAAATCGTTGATGAGTTGCTGCTGGTTCACGGTTTGGCCGGGTAGGGCATATTGCTGGCGCTGGGCTTCTAATTCACGCACTTCCCGCAGCAAATTTTCGCGCTGCTGACGCAACAGCTCCACATCATTCCGCATGGGCTGCATCACGTTTAGCCGCAAGTAGCTCATCTCTTGCAGCACCGCTTGCAAAACCTGCTGCGCCGACTCAACAGAAACATTGGCCTGAGCAGGGGCAGATGGTGTGGTGGTGGCGATCGCTTGAGACTGCTGCTGTTGCTGAAGCGATCGCAAGTAATTGCGGGTCTGCTCTAAAACTTGACGCTGTTGCTCGGTTTCTGCGCCCCCAAACCAAGGCAATCGAGGGCCGGTCTTGCTCAACACCGCATCTATACTATTCAGCAATTCTTGAATCTGTGCTTGTTGAGAAGTCACCTGACGGAGTTCCTACGACGATAGCGTGCCAATGTATGCAGCTGCGTGGGCGCAACTTGAAAGACAGCGCTGCACGAACTGAAGTGATGGGCAACCCATCATTACCCAATGGTTGAAGAAGAGCTGCGGCCACTGCCTAAATATTAATTTAGATTTCTGAGAGTGTTCGCGATTTTCAGAACTCGCAGCTGGTTTTCTTCAAAAAGGCGGAGGGAGCGGGTTTGACCAGGCTGAGCAGCGAGGCTAGGTGCTCAATCGAGGCAGATTGGATCATTGGTGAGCCAAAAAAAGAGCCTTTCACCATCTTCATAAACTTGTATGCCCATGTTGAGGAACAAAGTTTCACCTGTTCTGTCAAGAATTGTTTGATAAAACAGCAACCTGGGAGGTTATCCGTTGAGCCGTAAAATTCTTGAACCAGGGCAAGCCAATAAAGATTGCTGCGGCCTCGCTCCAGC
The DNA here is from genome assembly GCF_050565595.1 of Leptolyngbya sp. AN02str. NCBI lineage: Bacteria > Bacillati > Cyanobacteriota > Cyanophyceae > Leptolyngbyales > Leptolyngbyaceae > Leptolyngbya > Leptolyngbya sp. AN02str. Next base: position 138,278 of record NZ_JBNXVR010000014.1, read on the forward strand.
TCAGATCGGGCCTTTTATCAAAGCTGTGATTGCAGTATGGAATGGAGTTCAAAACGTTGGTCACGATCAAGTTCTTCCAAAAACAAATCCAGGACTGCCGCAATCGAATGATGGTTGGAACGATAAGCGCTTCAACCATCATTGCAATCCCCTGGTTTTTCGGATGCAGGGCGTAAGTCCTGAGATCTTTACTGGACTCACGCATTGGTGTTGTGGGGGGGGGGGGGATCTCCCCACCCCACACCACAAACACGA
>NZ_JBNXVR010000015.1:0-127411 GCF_050565595.1 Leptolyngbya sp. AN02str
TCAGGCGGTTGAGCAAGGATTATGAGGTGTATTCAGAGGTCAGTGAAGCGATGATTTATGGCTCCTTACTGCGGCTGATGCTTCGAAGATTAGGAGCTTAAGATTTCATTCATAAATCAGCTCTTAAAACATCCTCTTATGTAGACTGCAAACTCATTCAGCGCGATCGCCAATCTTGTAGAGTGTATTTGCGATCATGAAACGCACCAAGAAATTTATCCACCCAATTGGGCAATTATGCAATTTGCTTCGACGTAAATATGAGTCATAATGGTGCATTCGCTTGGCAGCAATGCACCCTACTAAAGCAGCGATCGCACTGAGTTATGAGTGAGTTTAGTGAGTCGTACCATTTACGCGAAGCCACCCAAGAAGATGCCGTTCAGTTATTACAACGGGCAGGATTAAATGGAATTGTTTTTCCATCTAGTAACGGTTGGACAAGCTTTGTGCCATCCGGAAATAATTGGGAAGCGCTTGGAGCGATCGTTCAAGCCAATGTTGGATTGTTACTGCATTATTCCTATGCAGAAGACCATGGCTGGCTGATTGAGATCTATCACGGAGTGGAACGCCAAATGAAATTTCAGCACTGGTGGGACGGTTCTGAGGAGAGTGTGGATGACCAGGGCATGCCTCATCCGTCAAATGATCCCAATTTCGATCTTTTGGCTCAATGGATTCCACAATCTTCTGAAAATGTCTCAACTTTGCATGAGTGTCTCAGACTGGATGGGCAGGATAGAGCTTATGATTTTGCTCACTTGATCGGATTAGAGCATTTCAAGTGGCTATCGCCGGTTTACTGGAGCCATGACCCAGCAGGTTCTCGTTTTCCAGGGAGTATTGAGGTTTAAATTCTAGCTATTCATCAAACTGTTGATAAACCAGCAGTCGCTAAAGCCATTAGACCTTGGGGAAACTGGCGGTAGGCCCAACGGTCGTGGTAAAAGAGACTGCATCAATGCTTTTCTGTCAGCGGTGGGTTCAATTTTCGCAAGTTAAACCACTGCTTGTTTCTGGCTCCTCAAATTTAAGGTTCGGCGAGCCCTTGAGCAACTTCTGCTCAAGGGCGACTACTCAGTTTTCGAGAACCGAGGTGATTATCGGTTTAATACCATTTTCTGGGTAGGGTCCTTTTAGAAGTTCCTTTGATACACCCATATTGGCAAGAATAAACTTGAGAGAAGTGTTCGTTTGCCACAAGTCTTGTGTATGTGGACCGCCTGTAGAGTAACGTTTTCCTTCGTTGTAGAGAGTGTCCCAATGCTGTAGGCAAGCAAATAGCATTGGACGAAATCCCTGATTATCTCGCTCCTCTCTAGAGAGCCTCTTAAAAGGATAAAACCACATCTTGTTCTGAGGAGAAAGTAGTGATAACACTCCCCAGCAGGTTTGCAACGAGAATTCAAATACTGAATAACTGACCTCAAATGAGATTTTTTCTTCTGTGTAAAGTTGCAGAGCCTCTTCAAAACAAAGATAGCAGTAGAACTGTGGACCCCAAGGGTCCGCGTTTGCTCCTGGAGAGCCTGCTAGCACTAACATGCCAGCTTTTTCCGAAGTGTCAACCATGGATTCATTGGCAATAATTTCTTGCCAAGCTTGTCCTTTCATCAACTGCTTTGCCAGCTTTCGGCAGGTTGCTCTAGTTTCCTTATAGGTTCCAAAAAATGAAGCAGGTATTTGCATAAATTTAGTAATAGCCAGGTGTTAGAAGGCGACCAAGTTCTCCAAATACGTTGTAGGAAGAATAGAGAGCGATCGCCCTCTATTCCTCCCCTAAATTAGCTAGATAGCTCTCAGCCAGACTGCAAACTTCTTCAGTTTCCTGTACCCATTTGAATTCGTTCCTAATTAACGTGAGTTTTGGATAAGCGCAGCTTGAAAGTCTTGTTGTGGCTTAGCGTTTGGGCTTTACAAAGACCAGAGCACGTTATCAAAATGAACGAGGGATATTGTCTAAAGCATTAATCTAACGTGAGTTCAAAATAATTAAAACTTATAGTTCCATTAACCCTGACTTCAATGGCTTCCCCTGATTTTAGGGGAGTGGCTGTACCTACAAAGTCGGGAACATAAAAACCTTCCGGAACGGTTCCATAAGTAATTGTGTCGAGTTGAGAGCCTCTAGAGAGTTTTACTCTTTGAGAATCTCTTTCAGCCACGTTTAAAGGTTCATCTGATTGTCTTCTGAATTCAACTAGCCAAAGGATTTGATTATCTACTTGCCTTCTGAACGTAATTGAAATAATACGCACATCAGAAATGCGAGATTGTCTTTCTTTAGGTTTAGTAAAAGATAAGGTAAGATGCTCGGCTCGTGTGTCGATTGCGCTGACACAAATTGGGTCAGGCCGACATCCCAATAGCAGGAGCAGCATGGTTGCCCCTGAATAGAGTGAAATTTTACGCCAATTTATTCTGTGTAATGCCAACTAACGGATTACCTCTAAGTCCTGTGATTCACATAAATCTAATGGGTTATAGTGAAATGATGGAGGGCGATCGCCCTCTATTGCTAATGTTTTAGGTCAAGTCACAGAAGGTTTGAATGTGTTGCCAAATTTCCGCTTGTACGTTGCCTAGGGCGTGGTCGCTGTCTAGTTCCACCAACTTCACCCAGGGGCGGGTAGCTGCATAGGCGCGACTGGCCTCCACTGGAATCACCTCATCGTGGATGCCGTGCAAAATCAGCGTGGGAACGGAGCGCTGTAGCTGGGTGTCGTCGTACTGTTGCGCATCGGCAAGGAAATTGTAGTGCAGGGGGAGCGATCGCCCTTCGCTGTAGTGGTACACGGGCATATATCCAGTTTGTTGCCACTGTTGCACCTGTGCTTCTCCCAGCCGAGCCAGCCAGTTCGCCGCAAAGCCAAAGGCCGGAGCCAGCAGCACCAGCCTTTGCACTTGGGCATGGCGATCGCCCAACCATGCCGCCGTCAACCCGCCCAGGCTAGAGCCAATTAGCGTGACAGGTTCCAATGGTGAAAACAGCTCAGCCACCTGCTGCATTTGGCGGCTCAGCGTTAGATGAGAAAAATCGCCCTGGTTCAGGTCGGGGATGAGGAGCGGTTGCTGAAGCAACTGAAAGCGATCGCCCAAGTACACCGCCTTGGCAGATTTCGGACTAGAGGCGAACCCGTGGAGATAGATAAATGACATTCTAGCTAGATGTATTCCCGCTATAGTGGATTGTTCAATGGTTTTGATGTTGCATCAAAACAAACAGCAAATCACCATGACACATTCTCTCGCACAACAAGTCGTCCTCATTACCGGAGCCTCGGCAGGCATTGGGGCGGCGCTGGCGCGGCTGTTGGCTCAGCAATACAAAGGCATTCGGCTAGTGCTGGCAGCTCGTCGCGCTGATACCCTAGAAGCTCTCGCCAAAGAGTGCCGCACGTTGGGAGCCGAGGTGCTGGTGGTGCCCACCGATATGGCCCAAACCGACCAAGTGGTGACCCTGGCAACTCAGGCGATCGCTCAGTTTGGCCGAGTGGATACCCTGGTCAACAATGCCGGATATGGGCAAATGGGGCCGATTGAGTTGGTGCCCCAAGAGGCGATCGAGCAACAGTTTGCCGTGAATGTGCTGGGGGCGATCGCCCTTATTCGTGCCCTCATTCCCAACATGCGCGACCAGGGCGGCGGCCTCATCATCAACGTAAGCTCCCTAGCTGGACGCATGGCCTTTCCCCTGGTGGGCACCTACAGCGCCTCCAAGTTTGCCCTAGAAGGCGTGAGCGATGCTCTCCGCCGCGAACTGGAACCCTTCAACATTCGCGTGTCGGTGATTGAACCCGGCCCTGTGCAAACCGAATTCGTGGAAGTGGCCCAAAAGCGCGCCCTCGCCACCATTCCCAATGCAGATCAGTCCCCCTACCAAGCCGCCTTCGAGCAACTGCAAACCCTAGAGCAACGCACCGCCCGCCAAACCTGGAGCAGCGAACAGGTCGCCCACGTCATCCTCAAAGCCATGACCGCTCGGTATCCGCGCCCTCGCTACATTGCCGCCACGGGGGGCGAGATCCTTGTCTTCCTCATGACCAAAGTGCTGCCGACTCGCTGGAGCGATCGCTTTTGGCAACGCTTCTACGGCATCCATAAGATCAAAGGGGCTAGGGGTTAGGAGGGAGTGGGGAGTGGGGAGTAGGGCAGGTGGATCAGAAAGGCTTGGATGGGCGAGTTGCCTTGCTTGCACTTTGTTCTGAATGGACGAGGCTCCTCTGAGTTCTCCCTGTGTTGGGTCTCATTTAGAAAGGCCGATGATTTCCCTTCACGATTCATCATTTTGCTTTTTGCGTTCTGCTTTCCCTGCTGCGGTATTGTGGGGAAAGATGCACGTTTACCCACCGTTTTTCAATGACTGCTGTTTCGCCGAATTTTCCCCACAAAAAGGCCAAAGCCCTGAAGCCCGGTAGCCGTCGTCCCGCCAAGGAGCTGTGCAGTGAGTGCGGTCTGTGCGATACCTACTACGTTCACTATGTAAAAGAAGCTTGCGCCTTTATCAACCAACAAATTCCCGAGTTAGAGCAGCAGTCCCATGGGCGCAGCCGGGATTTGGACAATGAGATGGATGTGTACTTTGGCGTACACAACGATATGATGGCGGCGCGCAAAACCGAGCCCATTGAAGGCGCACAGTGGACGGGCATTGTTAGCAGCCTTGCCATCGAGATGCTGAACCGGGGCATGGTAGAAGGCGTGGTGTGTGTACAAAATACTGAGAGCGATCGCTTTCAGCCCATGCCCGTCATCGCCCGAACCCCAGAGGAAATTTTGGCGGCGCGGGTGAATAAGCCAACCCTTTCCCCCAACCTATCGGTACTGGAGCAAATTGAGCAATCTGGCATGAAGCGGCTGTTGGTCATTGGGGTGGGCTGCCAAATCCAGGCATTGCGAGCGGTGCAAGATCAGCTCGGGTTGGAGAAGCTGTACGTGCTGGGTACTCCTTGTGTGGACAATGTCACCCGCGCTGGCCTGCAAAAATTTTTGGATACCACCAGCCGATCACCCGATACGGTGGTGTACTACGAGTTCATGCAAGATTTTCGCGTGCACTTTAAGCACGAAGATGGCTCCACGGAAACGGTGCCCTTCTTTGGTCTAAAAACCAACGAGCTAAAAGATGTGTTTGCGCCGTCTTGCATGAGCTGTTTTGACTATGTGAACTCGCTGGCCGATTTGGTGGTGGGCTACATGGGCGCACCGTTTGGTTGGCAGTGGATTGTGGTGCGCAATGAAACGGGGCAAGAGATGCTGGACTTGATGCAAGACCAAATTGAAACTCAGCCCGTGATGTCGCAGGGCGATCGCCACAATGCTGTGCAGCAAAGCATCCCCGCTTACGACAAGGGTGTTACGCTCCCGATGTGGGCCGCCAAGCTCATGGGCGTGGTGATTGAGCGCATTGGCCCCAAAGGGTTGGAGTATGCTCGCTTCTCGATCGATTCTCACTTCACGCGCAATTACCTGTACGTGAAGCGCAACCATCCCGAAAAGCTAGAGCAACATGTCCCCGATTACGCCAAAAGGATTGTGGGGCAATACAAGCTGCCAGAAGAGTAAACAATTTGGTTCGGTAGAATAACTTAACCGAACCAAATGCATAGTAGCGATACATAACGCAACCAAGTTTTAACGCTCCGTCAAAAATCGCAGACTTTTGTGCGATCAACCGTGGTTTTGAGTTGAAGTTGGGAATTATGTCCTAGGAGCAGCAAAATATACTCTTGAGTAAAGGATTTGGACATATGGTAACTGCGACACCTATCAAGGTTTCTTCGAAAGAGGAAACTCGTATTTTGCTGACTGTGTGGACCCTAGGAGGTTCAGAAGCTGAGGTCAATAAAGGAGAAGTAACTCGCCGAATTAAGCGCCCAAACGAGAAATCCATTCAATATGAAAGCAGCTTTGACAGGCTAGAAGCAGTTCAAGCGATTACTATCAATCGAACACAAAAGCGATCGCCCAAGATTTCTCTGTCGCCGAAAGGGGTCGAGATGCTAGTCCAAGGACTCAATCCATCAAATTTTCAGTTTAATGCTCAGATTGGTGCCAAAACGGCGAACGCTCTTCTTAAACTTATCGGGCAGCGCTGGCTTGAAGCTCCCAGATCCGAAACTAATAGAAACAGCGGACAATTAACAGAAGCGATCGCCACAATCACAACTTATGAAGAATTCAAGAACACGGTTGTAGATGTATACGAGCGTCTTAACCGAGATTATAACTACGACAACTTGGTGCCTATTTATCGAATCCGGCGCGAGGTAGGAGAAAAGGTTTCTCGTCCTCAATTTAATGATTGGATGTTGGAGTTGCAATCCAATGATGTTTTTCAACTACTAGAAGGCAGTGTTGAAGATAGTGCACCCGATAAGATTGAAGATTCTGTAACAACTAAACTCGGCAAACTACGCTGCTATGCGAAGCATCTCTATCCCTAACTTAATAACTTAAGACGGCTATTTTCTCTTCATTTGCCTATTTTTTGCAAGCCAAATACTATCATGCCCTCTCATTCATCTTTCGAAGAGCTCAACGAAGCGATTAAAAATGAAAACCCTTTTGATGGGCGGTACGTTGTTAAATCTCAGCAGGTCTGGGGTGAAGAATTCCCTGATATCCCTACTCTAAACACCTATGCCTCGGATGCTATTCTTGACACAGTTAGCCGTATAAAAGAAGGAAAATTATCAACTTTCGGCATCACCATATTAGCGCCAAAAGGCGTAGGCAAGAGTCATGTCTTGAGCCGTATTCGCCATAATTTACAGATGCATGGACATGGTGTTTTTATTTACATGTGCGAGTATGGAAACCTAAGCCATATCAAGCTTCAGTTATTACAAGGTTTATCATCAAGTCTCAGGAAGCGGGGACATAAAGGAGTCATGCAATGCCAGCAGGTTGCAACCACTCTGATTAATCATGCTACTCAGAAAAGCGTTACTCCTCAGCAAGTGCTCGGTTTCTTTCAAAAAGAAGCAGCTAAACTACCTTTCATTGTTAAGAAGGTCACTGAGCAAATTATTGCAAGTGGAATACTCAAGGATATTCAGTATGATCCATATGTTTTAAAGGCTTTTATTTGGACGCTGTCGCCTGTTCATGCACCCTTTGCCTTAAATTGGCTGGCAGGACGAGAACTGACTCAAGTTCAAGCAGAGGTGATGGAGCTGCCAAATCCCGTCAAAGAGAATAAAAATATTGAGGCTTTCCATATTGCATGTCAAATTCTTGAGCTGATATCGCTTCATACAGTTCCTGTAATATGTTTTGATGAGCTGGATGGAACAGAGTTTGGCGAAGATGAACTTGAGCCACAAAGCGGTTTTACAAGAGCGCAAATTGTTGCCAGCCTAGCCAAAGATTTGTACAACAATTTAAGGCGAGGCGTCATAGTTACTGCTATGTATCCTCAAACTTATAAAGAAGTAAAATCACTTCCAAGAAGTGAAGCGATTGAAGACAGAGTTGCTCAGAAAATTGTTGAGTTCACTAACTTTAAATCGCAGGATGCAGTTGATTTGGTTTCTGGCTGGCTTGAGGATTTCTATGCGCGACAGGGTTTAACTCCTCCTCATAAAGTGTATCCATTCGATGAGAGCCAGCTTCGAGAAGTTGGTGATGGATCGACGATGAGAGAAGTTCTGCGGTGGTGTGCCGACAACTTTGGAACTGTCATTGATCAAAGCGAGCGGATAGAGCGGGTTTATCGAGAGGTAGAAGAATCTATTGAAGATTTTTTTGATGATAATGAGCGTATCGCTAGTGCAATCGCTTTCGGTCTACAGCATTTAATAGGTCAAACCATTGAAAAGGTAACCATTGAAGAGATTGACCGAGAGGTTCAACCAAAGTCCGAAAATAGAGGATTCATAAACTTCAGAATCCTTGGGATGGAAGATGGTCAACCTGTAAAAATTGGTGTTGCTGTTATACAGGATTCGCACGGAAAAACAGTTGGTGCCGGCTTGAAACGGCTAAATCAATATCACGATTTCGATTTGACCCGTGGTTGTTTAGTCCGTTCAAAAACCATTAATGAATCCTGGAGTGCCCATACTGAACTCCAAAAGCTATTAAGTGAGATGGGTGGTGAGTGGGTCACCATGACTGAAGACCACGTCAAGCCTTTACTTGCGTTGAGAGCGATCGCTAAGGATCTGGAAGGCTATAATTTCCAACAAGAACACTTCTATCAATTTATCGAGCAAAATCGACTGATTCTTGATAATCCACTTCTCTGTGAAATCTTGAGTGATCCCTCAGGGGAATCTCCTAAAGATGTTATTGAGGAAGATGATTTAATTGGTAAATTGAGTGACGTGTCAGATGAAGCCAGCTTAGAGACAGAAGTTGGTGATGATTTAGGAGCGGCAATCTGTGAGAGTAAGGTAGGGTTCGATCTTGCCATTTTATCTACGACACAGCGTGCCACGTTTGAACTATATCAGCAAGGATTAACCATCGGAAGAATTGCTCAAAGGCGTCGTTTGTCACGCAGCACAATTGTTCGACACATTGTAGATATGATTGAAATGAATCAGCCAATCGAACTCAATACTTTAATGGCAGAGAAGCGACAGACTCGTATCAGACTAGCCATAGAAAAAACATCAAATCCCACTTCTCTTAAGAGTATTCGAGAGCATTTACCAGACAGTTACACATACGATGAGATTCAGCTAGTTCGAGCAAAATGGATAGCTGAGAATCGTCAGCGAAGTGCTTGAAGATAGACATGGTTAATACTAGTCTGCCAATTGCCTTGAGCTTGCCTGCACCTGAATTAGAAGCTCTTCTTCAAGGGCGAATGATTGTTGTCAACTCTAGAACTTTCATTACCCCAGGACGGTCGTTCGCCCTATATCCATCACAAATGCTGGTTGCTGCATCTATCGATGAGGTTTATCATCCAAACTTTGTTCCGTCTGCAAAGGCAGCGATCGCTAGGCTACAGGCAAAAGGAGGTGAAATTAGTGCCTGGGCAAAATGCGAATTCTGTCAATGCATAGATTCATCAGCATCCTTAGAGAAGCTGTCGAACTTAACTGTCTGGACGGTTGATGGATTAAACCAATTTTTTGCTCAACAAAGGCAGATTTTCCTTACATATATAAGGGTTTATCACCTACCTCAACCAGTTTATTTCATCAGTAATACTCGCGGCCAATTTATCAAATTACCAAAGGCTTGTTCTGCTACATCTAATTTTCCTGTACTAGATGAAGCATCTTTTCGTCACCGCAGGTATGTTCTTGAGAGATTTGAAGACGACCAGAAACTAGAATTAAACAGCCTCGCTTCACCTCCAGACTTAGCTCTAGCAGAGCTCGAAGCAGTCATATCTAATTTGGCTTGCACTGATTCCAGGGCTAAGGCATTGCATCAAGATATTAGATTTTTTTTAGGGTGGAGTAAGATTGGAAGCAATTCTACTTATAAAGATGCCAATTTTACATGGATTAAAGAAATCTCGTTACTAGCCGATCGCAGCTTAGAGGAAGACACTCGAAAAAGTAACTATCAAGCAGGTACGGATTTTGAAATTATTGTCCGAAGAAGTCTTGACTTTTTAGGTTTTACGATCGAAGAAGAATATAAAGGTGGCGCTGGCGGTTTAGATCTCTATTGCTCAAAACCATACCCACTTGCTGGTGAGTGCAAATCTGGCAAAAGTATCCCAAGCAGAGCTGTTGAAGAGTTAGAGAAAATTGCTAAGCGGCATTTAAAAGAAAATTATTTAAGAGCAAAGAAGTTAGTGATTGGTTCAGGTAAGCCAACACCACAACTTCAGGAATCTGCAAATTACTCTCGGGTTAGCATTATTACAGCAATGACACTTCAAAAACTAGTTGAGCTAGCTGCACAGTACCCAGGTTCCATTGATCTGCTTGCATTGAAAGAATATTTAATCCCTGGTCAAATTGACGATGGCATTCAGCGGTATATTAATTCAATCTCAAAGGAATTGAAATTACGTTCAAATGTCATTCAAGCTGTTAAAGAGTTAGAAAAGGGCTCTAGTAGCTCTACAACAAAAGGGCTAGGGGTTATTGAGATCAGGGTTTGCCATGATTTAAAGTTTTCTATGATTACTCAGAAAAGGTTGGATGATAAAGAAATTCATGAGATCTTAGTAGAACTTTCATCGCCCCTTGCAGGATATCTAGGCAGAATTAAAGGTTCTAACTGGGAAGCTGACAGATTCTATTATCTGCGTGATCTAGCTATCAACCGAGATCTCTAAAACTGAATCTATAAATTAGCTATGAGGACTGTGCATCCTCCATATGAGAGCGGTTCGACTTCTCTTTAATAAATCCTCTCCTAATCGCCGAAGGGTTGAACTATTAGCTCAAATCTTGGCAGCGCATCTTTACCCAACAAATGATTAAGGAGCGATTGCACTTCGATACATTGCCCAGGCCAATAAATTTCAACTTGTTGATTTTGGGGATTGAACAAAACCATCCCAGCTATATGCTGCAATCTATGTACTCGTACATTTTTTCTTGCAAGGCTGGCAAGTCATCGGTTCGCGATCGCAGCTCCATCGCAAAATCGGGGCGATCGATGTTCCTATCGCGGTGTGCAGGTTGCTAAAGTGTCTGGAGAAGCCTGAACAAAACGTGAAGTTTAATAGCAGAGAAGGGCGATCGCCCGTGCTCATGTCGTAAAGAAAACCACCGACGTGGGAACTCTAAATTCCAGAGAGCATCATTAATTTTTTCCACAACACAATGGGACTTTCATCTCGCCTGTTTGGTTGGTTTCGCAAATCTCCCCCGGTATCTCCGGTCCTTCCGGTTGCCCAAGCACCCATCGCCCCTACCCGCCCAAAAACATTGGCCGAACTGGAGCGACAAATGGCGCTAGAAGCTCAGCAAAATCGGATGCGAGTGTCACCAACGGCTCCGGTGCGGCGGGGTGGATGGAAAGGCAAACTGATGGGGTTGACCCTATTGGTGGGCTTGCCCACGTGGTTGGTGTGGGTAGCCAATTTGCCCTATGCCCCCATTCGCAACTCTGTTGCCGACAATGCACCCATGTTGCTGCTGCCCAGCTACATTCGCTACGACAACAACTTTCGCGAAGCGATCGCCCTTTCCCAACAGGCCAAACAGCTGATCGACAATCCTACCAGCCCTACCGACCTCGACCGTGGGCAAATCATTGTCGCGGAAGCTCAAGATCGGCTTGATGCGCTGCCCGTCACCATGCATCAATATTGGGACGATGACTGGTATCGTTGGCATGGCTGGTATGGCTGGAGCTACTCTCCTAGCTACTTTAATAACATTCGTACCGAAGTCGGCCGTCTACAAGCCACCGTAGCGCAAGAGCAAACCGCCCAAACGGCGCTGACTACAGCCGAGCAGGCGATCGCCACAGCCAAACAGTCCTACCAGCAAGCCCAAACTCCTATCGATCAACAAAGTGCGATCGCGGCTTGGCGCGAAGCATTGCAATCGTTGGAACTGATCCCCAGGCAAACGTTGGCAGGCAGAAACGCCGAAATTAAGCACACCGCCGCCCAGCAAGAGTTTCATCGCATTGTGGGCATCGCCGCCGCTTCAGACGAAGTGGCCGTGTATATTGCCAGCGCCATGGAGTTTGCAAAACTGGCCGCACAACAAAGCCAAAACCCACCCCACTCGGTCGAAAAATGGCGCGAGATTGAACGCCTTTGGCAAGAAGCGATTGCTCGGCTAAATCTCGTTTCTCAATCAGACTTACAAGGCTATGCCCAAGCCCAGCGCAAAATCGCGGAATACGAAGCGAACTTGGGCCAGATTCGCGTCCGACAAAAGGCCGAGTACGACGCGATGCAACGGTGGGAAGAAGCCAACCGGGTCATTCAACAATTCCAACAAAGCTTAAGCTACCGCGATCGCAATTACCAACTCAGCCAACTTGACAGAGCAATTAATGAGCTAAAGCGGATTCCATCCGGAACGTCTGTTTACAAAGATGTGGAAGTGCTGCTCATCCAAGCCAGTAATGCGCGAGAAAAACTCCTGTCGGCCCCTTAGGGCTTCGGTGGTAGGCCGTTGGTACGTCATCACATCCTGACATGCGGATGGGTTGGCCCGACATCGCACTTTTCATGACTCCATATCCCGACCTGCCCTGTCCAGCGACCTCAGTGTTGTTGGATGGGCTGTTTTTTGGGGTTTAATCCAGCAGGCTTTACGCAGTGGAATCAATTTTTGGAGCGCTAAGCACACCAAAAATCCTTCAGTCCCCTGGTTTTTCGGATGAAGTGCATAAGTCCTATCCGGTAACACAGGGCGATCGCATCTACGTAAAATTGCTGGTTAATCGCAAGCAGGAACAGCATCAGCCACAACCCTTGATGCTAGGAACTTCTAATTTTTTTCGTCGTCCAGATTTATTTTTACTTCATACAGTCCACATCCCACCTTTATAAAAACCCTAGATAAAGCTGGTTTATTTAAAGGAGTTCAGCCTCGCTTTAGGCCATCTCCCTGCTTCAAAAATGGCTCGTTTTTTCCGAGCATCTCCCTTGGGAGAGTTGTACAAACGATAGAACATCAGCATCAATAGGTCTTGCATGATGGATAACATCTACCAGTCATGCGATCCAGCAACATCAAATTCATTCGCCAACGATCAGCGAAGCGACAGCGTTTCTCTGGATGTAACTGGCTTAATGGTTCCTTTACCGAACGATTAATATTTTTTTGCGATCTGAGGGTGTTACGGATGTGTCAGCAACTTTTAATACCCGAACAAATTGAAGAGATCTCTTTGTTTGGGGCTCGGTTCCATAAAGTCAAGGTATGCCAACTGTTGGACTATGTTGTAGCCGCTGGACGGCAAAACAAAAAAACGGTTGTTGGTAATGTCAATATTCGAGGTTTGAACATCGCCTACGAGGAGCCATGGTATCGCGACTATCTCAACCGCTCGGATTTGGTGTTTTGTGACGGATTTGGTGTGTTGCTGGCTGCAAAGCTTATGGGTCACCTTGTCGATGGTTCGCACCGCATGACCTGTCCCGACTACATCGAAGATTTGGCAAAGAAATGTGAGCGTGAAGGCATTTCGTTGTTTTTGCTGGCGGGTCAGCCTGGAGTCACGGATATCGCAGTACGCAAGCTCAAGGCGATCGCCCCTGGTTTGCGAGTGGCTGGACACCACGGCTACTTTCAAAAAACAGGGCCAGAAAATGATGCCGTGATTGAGAAAATCAATGCATTCAAGCCAGACCTGCTCTACATCGGGTTTGGTATGCCAGTGCAAGAGCGCTGGATGGTGGATAACTTGGATCGCATTCATGCACGCGTATTTTTGCCGCTGGGCGCTTGCCTCGACTTTTACACCGATACGGTTTATCGAGGGCCACGCTGGTTGACCGACAACGGCTTGGAATGGTTGACCCGCCTTGTTACTGAACCAAAGCGATTGTGGGATCGCTACATTATCGGCAATCCGCTGTTTTTCTATCGGGTGGTAAAGTATTGGCTAGCTGCGCGATCGCAATCTCGCGTTCCTGCAAAGTTCAACTGACAGGACTTACACAGTTGAATGATGTTTGGGGCGCTAAGCGCCCCAAACATCATTCAATCCCCGGTTTTTCGGATGAAGTGCATAAGTCGTAACTAAGCTCGGCAAAGATCCCCTCGTGTGTGAAGGGGGATCTTGTTTTCACGATCATGAACCTGGAGTTGCAATCGCGCCATTACCGTTTTTCTGCAAACGCGGCATCAATGGCAGCTCGCTCATCAACCGTAAGGCTCCAGTCGAGCGCACCTGCATTTTGGCTAGCTTGGCTAGCGGTCTTGGCACCCGGAATGGGGATCACGTTACCTTGCCCAATGAGCCAATTCAGCGACACTTGGGCAGGAGTGCGCTGATACCTGCTTCCAATCTCTTGCAAGAGGCTGAGTTTGGGGGCCAACCTTTCCAGCCCATCCTTACCAAACAGGGGGCTGAGCTTGCGAGCACCCTGAGGGTTGGCTTGACTGTTTGGGGTGTACTTGCCTGTCAGCAATCCCTGCGCCAAGGGACTGTAGGCCAAAATAGTCACACCGAGCGATCGCGCCGTATCCATCACCCCATTGGTTTCAATCTTGCGTTCTAGCAGCGAGTACTGCATTTGGTTCACCGCTAGAGGAACGCCACGCTGCGCCAACAACTCATGGGCGCGTTTCATTTGCTCGGCAGAATAGTTGCTCACACCAACGGTTTTAATGCGTCCCTGCTTCACCTCATCGGCAAGCGCATCCATCAGCGTTGTTTGGCCCATAAAAAAGTCGAACGGCCAGTGGACTTGGTACAGCTCTACACTGGCGACTTGCAAGCGCTTGAGGCTATCGGTGAGCGCGTGGGCAACGGCTCCTTTGCCCAACCGCCACGGCAGTGGAAAGTACTTGGTGGCAATCAAGACGGGTTGCCCCACCTCTTGCATAAACTGCCCCAGCAGCCGTTCCGATTCACCAAACCCATAAATTTCTGCGGTATCAAAGAAATTGACCCCAGCACTGATAGCCGCCTTGAAAGCGTCTCGCACGGTATCGGCGGTGTAGTCTTTGCCATAGCCCCAGTACAAGCTATCGCCCCAGGACCACGTGCCAATGCCAAGCGCAGGAACCGTCACGTCACTTCCAGCCAGGGTAATTGTCTGCATCACCAAATGCCCGTTACACAACTTAACGCTTTTAGTGTAACGAAGGGAGAGGCGCGCAGAGGTCTCTCAACCGAAAGAAACGGCGGCAAGAATGGCGATCACCCTTCACCGCTAATCGCACTCCTGCTGTTTTCTGGGTCAAATCTCATCAAACCCCTACCGCCGATCGCCCATAGAGCCGATATGCTGGATGATGAAGGATTCTTCGTCTAGCAACAGGTTTGCGCCGTTGATAGCCTGCGGGTTAAAGCTCAGCAACCGCTCGCCACGACAATCCTGTGCAAGCCTAGTCCAGAATTTTATTGAAGCGATTTTATCGGTTTCCCTTTTTAGATGAAGCGTCATGGCAACAAGCGATTTCCCTGATTTGCAACCCTCCGTTGGCAAGGCAGCCGCCCAGCCGCGCATCACCCTGCTGACCATGCTGCGGCTAGGGCTCTTTCAAATGTCACTGGGCATCATGTCGATTCTCACACTGGGTGTGCTGAATCGTGTGCTGATTGATGGGCTGGCTGTACCGGCGGTCGTGGCCGCTGGGGCGATCGCCATGCATCAGTTTGTGGCTCCAGCGCGGGTGTGGTTTGGCCAACTGTCCGATACGAAAAAACTGTTGGGGCTGCATCGCACTGGCTATGTATGGCTGGGGGCGGTCATTTTTACCCTTGTTTCGTTTTTGGCGGTGCAGGCAACCTGGGGCCTGGGCAACAGCATGGCTGCGGCCGGTGGCTGGAGTTGGACCGCTCAGGTAGCCGGTTGGACTGGGCTTTTGGCTCTGTTGTTTGCAACCTATGGAGTAGCTTTGAGCTCTAGCTCAACCCCCTTTGCAGCCATGCTGGTGGATGTTTCGGAAGAGGAGGAGCGCTCAAAGCTGGTTGGCGTGGTGTGGTCGATGCTGATGGTGGGAATTGTCATTGGCGCGATTGTCAGCGGCAGCCTCTTGCAGCAGCTCGAAGCCGATGCCCCTTTAGAGCTGTTGCGGCCTTCCATCGATCGTCTCTTTATCATCGTGCCGCTTCTGGTCATCGTGCTAGCGTTGCTAGGCACCGCAGGCATTGAGCGCAGGTTTTCGCGGTTTTCTTCTCGCACCACCATGCCGGAACGCGAAGACCAAATTAGCCTGGGGCGCGCCCTCAAAGTGCTCACTGCCAGTCGGCAAACGGGCTTATTCTTTAGCTTTTTACTGGTGATGACCATGAGCCTGTTTATGCAGGAGCCTGTGTTAGAACCCTACGGCGGCCAAGTATTTGGCATGAGCTATTCCGATACAACCCGGCTCAATGCCTTTTGGGGAATGGGAACACTCATTGGCCTCAGCATTACAGGATTTTTGATTGTGCCTAAGTTGGGTAAGCAGCGTACGGCAAAGCTGGGATGCGTGCTGGTTGCGGGTTGTTTTTTGCTCATCATTCTGTCAGGGTTTACGGCTAATGAGGCGCTGCTGAAGAGTGCAGTCTTCCTGTTTGGGCTGGCCTCGGGGGTGACGACTACGGGGGCCATCAGCATGATGCTGGATCTCACGGCGGCAGAAACGGCTGGAACCTTTATTGGAGCTTGGGGACTCTCACAGGCGTTGGCTCGGGCGATCGCCGTTGTGGCTGGGGGTTCGGTGTTGAGCTTGGGCAAGGTTGTGTTTCCAACCAACCTCACGTTGGCTTATTCGCTGGTGTTTTTCTTGCAAGCCGTTGGAATGTTGGTCGCGGTTTGGTTCCTCAGCCGGGTCAATATTCAAGAGTTTCGGGATAATTCTCGTCAGGCGATCGCCGCGATTTTGCAGCAAGAGCTCGATTAACGCTCAGCGTTCTTGTTCCGTTCCCAGCCAATTTCCAACGGGGATGGTGCCGCCAACAGTTGGGCAGCAGGGCGGGGTGAATCCCATGGCGTGAATTCACCAAAACGAGGGCTATAGTAGCAGTTGATTGTTCTGGGTCATGTTCAATTCCCGCGATCGCTGTTTTTTTCCCCTAACCCTGCTGCTATGAATGATTGGAATCAAATTCTGTCCTTTGCTGAAACAACAACGCACCAAGTTGGGCAACAGTTGCTCAACAGCTTTGGACAGGTGCAAGCCACCGAAAAGGCCGATGGTAGCCTGGTCACTCAGGCCGATCGCTGGGCCGATGAAACCTTAAGAGGGGCGATCGCGCAGGCATTTCCCCAGCACGGAGTCCTGAGCGAAGAAGTGGAGCACATCTTTCCCAATACCGAATGGTGCTGGATTATTGATCCACTAGATGGCACCACCAACTTTGCGCGGGGCATTCCCCTATGGGGCATTTCCTTGGGGCTGCTGTACCGGGGCACTCCGATGTTTGGCTATGTGCATTTGCCGCCATTGCAGCAGTCGTTTCATGGCTTTTGGTATGGCGATTCGGGGCTTACTGGACCCACTGGGGCCTTTCGCAACCACCAGCCCATCCACAGCAGCACCGCGGCTCCTTCGGGCAACCAGTTCTTCAACCTGTGTGCGCGCAGTTTAGCCGTGTTGCAGCAGCCCATTCCATGCAAGATTCGGATGCTGGGGGTCGCAACCTATAACTTGCTGACGGTGGCACAGGGCTCAACCTTGGGCGGAGTCGAGGCAACCCCCAAGATTTGGGATATTGCAGCGGTGTGGGCCATTACCCAGGCAGCCGGAGCCGTGTGGACGACGCTAGAAGATGGGCCCATCTTTCCGTTGGAGCCTGGAAAAGATTATGGCAAGCGACCCTACCCGACGCTGGTAGTGAGCCAGCCGGAGTGGGTTTCGGTGTTTTTGCCGCTCGTGTCTGTTCTTTAGCGATCGCCACATCACACAGGACTTATACAAGCCCACGAAATCTAGTGTGTTTGTGTCGTGGGGAAGGAACACCCTATCCACAACACAAACCCGTAAGCTCTAACCACACTTGCAACACGACAGGAGTTTGCCCATGGTTTCCACCGACAAGTTGATGCACTTTCTCGTTGGGCTGGTGATTGGCGTGCTGTTTTGGCAAATGCTAAAGCGCTGGGCGCCGGGCTCGACCCGGCGCATTAACCCAGGGTTATTTTTGGTCATGGTGGTGTGGGGTGCCAGCGGCTTGTTTTTGTTTCGTAAGCTAGGCATCCCATTGCTCTCTGCCGATTGGGTCTATATGGCTGTGCCCGATTGGGATATTCCACTGTACAAGCTCACGCAATGGCGGTTTCTCATCCATCGCAGTTGGCTGTTTCATTCCACGCTCATTCCCACAGCGTTGATATGGCTGAGTGTGTGGCAGCTAGGGCAGCGATCGCACCGAGCCTGGAAGTGGATTCTGGATGGGGCAATGGGCCTATCTGTAGGAATGGCCACTCACCTCGTATGGGATACGCTGGCCTCGAAGCGCGGCTTTGTCGTCCATGGGTGGAATGCGGGCGGATCGCTGCTGTGGCTCATTGCCAGCCTGGTAGCTGGATTTGGCATACCCTGGTTGATTGCCTGGGCAATTCACCGTCCATCCTCCCTGGATACCTCTGGGTAAACCTGACAGGACTTACGCAGTTGAATGATGGTTGGAGCGTTAACGCTCCAACCATCATTCAACCCCCTGTTTTTTCGTATGAAGTGCGTAAATCCTACCTGAGTTTTGGATAAGCTGAAGTGCCCATTTTGTGTGCGCGACGCGCACACAAAATGGGCTTTTCTGAGGTTTGCGCACCGCGCGAACCTCAGAAAAGCCCTTAACCGAAACTGACGTTGGGTAACTGATGGTAGCGATCGCCCCAGGTTCATCAACCCAGCTTGTTAAAACCGAACGCGCCCAAAGGTCAGCAACTGATAGCCCGACACCATGGCGATCGCCGCCACAAAAAAGGTCCACAAGCTTGTGGGCTGTAGCACCAGCCCACCACTCAAAAACGCCATCAAAATTCCTAGGCCCACCAGTACCCAGCCCAAATCTTTGACGCTGCGCCGCGCACACACCAAGATCACCACACCGGATAAGGTACTGAGCACCGAGCCCGTAGCAGGAATGCTACGCCACCAGTAATAGGCCGAAAACCGAGTCGTGAAGATAATATTTTGTCCCAAAAAGTAAATGCCCGCCAAGATGAGACACAGGCCGATCAATTTGGTGAATAAGCGCATGAGATTGCAAACAATGAAGGGATGAAGAGCACGATAACTCGTATAGATAGCTTCAGGGGCAAAAACTGCCATTCCGGACTGAGCCATTCATCCGCTCATCAGTTTCATCCCAAACAAGCGCGAGCGATGCTCGCGCTTGTTCATGGACAAATTCTAGAAACCGCTGCGTCGAGCATGAATCATTCATGCCTTCAACCGTAATTTTAGCTCAGGGTATGCGTGAGCCTAAACCGGGCGATCGCCCTTTAGCGCATATCCCACGCCTTCATTTTGCCCGGGTTGAGCAAGCCATAGGGATCAACCTGTTCCTTAAAGGCCAACTGCACAGGGTCAATGGTTTTGCGGCCTCCATCCTCCAAAATGTACGTGTGGGGATTGGCAATAAACGCTCCCTGCGCCTCGTGGTATTTGATAATCTCGTTTAGGCGTTCTGGGGTGCTGTACCGCACAATTTGCAAAGCCGCCGGACTGACCTTGCCAGCCACACGAATAAATTCCACATGCATCATCGCTTCATCACCGTAGTGTTGATACATGTGCTCCAGCAGCTTCAGCTCCGCATCGTAAGGAAACAGCGTTTGCAAATAGGTGAGGCTGGGATCGACACTGCGAGCGTGTAGAGTTGTGTGGTTCCAGGTGTATTCCATCAACATCGACCCTTTACCAGCATCCTGGGCTGGCTTGTGATGGCAAACTTCACCCCCAAATTCTTTCACCAACTCGCCAAAGGGCTCCAGCGACGGTTCGGCAATCATGACCAAGGCGCAGTGCTTGCCCACCGAAATCACATTGCGAAATGGCGCAAAGTATCCAGGAATGGGGTCGGCACAAATGCAAACGAGTTTTTTAATGATGCCATCTGATTCGCCAAGCGCTTGGCCAAAGCGAGCTGCCGTCATAAAGTCATCAAACGTGACGATAATATCCGCCCAAGGATAGGCCGGCCCCAGCGGAACTTCGAGTTCAGTAATAATGCCGTTGGTACCGTAGGCATGAGTCACCTTGTGCACACTATCGCCCCGCAGCTCAATCACACGGGGTTCGTCTTCCATGGTGACCACTCGCACTGCATTTAGGTTGCCGCGATCGCGCAGTTGACCATAGGTAATTGACCCAATGCCGCCGCTGCCGCCGCTCATAAAGCCACCAATGGTTGCCGTGCGATAGGTGGAGGGAGCCATGCGCAGCTCCCAGCCAATATCACGAGTTTGTTTGTCAATCGCGATGAGCTTGGCTCCGGGTTCCACACAAACAGCGCCAGGTTTGATCCATTTCACCGCCTGCATTTTGGATAAATCGAGAATGACGCCACCCCGCAGCGGAATGCACTGCCCGTAGTTGCCCGTGCCTGCCCCCCGCACCGTTAGCGGAATGCGCTGCTGCACACACAGCTTGGCAACTTTGAGCACTTCAGCTTCGCTATTGGGGCGTACCACCACATCGCCAACTTTGTCATCCAGCTGAGCCACCAAAATGGGGCTGTAGGTATAGTAGTCTTTGGAGAGCTTGGTGACTTGGGCCAGGTCTCGGATGACCTCAATTCCATCCAATGCATGGGTAAATGCATCCCAATCAACCGAAGCAGGGGTGGTTACAGTCATAGTGAAATTGGTTTTAAAAAGCGAACGACTGAAGAACTAACTTTCCCAATCTATCGCTGTTTCGTGGGATTTAACTGGAATCTAAGCTACAGCTTGAACAACACACGCGGTCTGGCTCCTGCATCAACACAGGCGATTCGCCCATGGATTCGCTCATGGATTCGCCCATGGAACGAATCACCCAGGGCGATCGCGCATTAAGTTTTGACCAGGATGCAGTGACTTTGAGATGTTACTTTGAGATAAAGTTGCAGGGCATGCGATCGCCATCTCTCCGGAGCGTCCCCCTCTGAGAATTCACATCTGAGCATCGTGGTATGACTTCTCCCCTTGTCAGACGATATTTGGTGGCCCTCGATCGCCACAAGTGGGCTGGGCTAGGGGGCTTTGCCCTGGTCATGGGGCTATCGGCCCTGGCCGCGCTCAAGCCTCCACCACCGATTACCTACGAATCCGCTGGCATTCTCAGCTATGTGCCGCCGCCCGTTACCGTGAGCGAAACCAACACCGCATTACAGCAGGGACAGGTCATCACCCCCGAGGTGCTCCTCTCCGATTTTGTGGTGGATTCGGTGGTGCAAAAGCTGCGCGATCGCCAAATCACTGTTGACGCCGAAACCCTACGCACCAACACCAACATCACCACACCCCGCGTCCGCGACAACAACAATCGCCCCCAAGACGAGGCACCCGGCCAGCGGGTACTCGTCATTTACGAAGACACCAGCTCCCGCACGGCACAAACCATCTTGTCGCTCCTTATGGAAACCATGGTGGAGCAAAGCCAACTGTTTAATCGGCAGCAGGTGCAGCGCATCGTCCGCAACCTAAACGACCTACTGCCCAAAGTCACCCAAGAACTGCGTCTAGCAGAAGACGATCTGGAGCGCTACGTTCGGGTTGAAGGCCCCACCATTCAATCCGCCGAGGATGGGCAAATTGTGGGAGCCATTACCGGAACCCAACAGCAGCAGCGCCAAATTCAGCTGAACCTGCAAACCCTCGCCACCCAAATTCAAAGCCTGCAAGAACGATTGGGCCTTTCTGCCGATCAGGCTTATGCGTCTTCGGCCCTCAGTGCCGACCCCATCATTGCCGACCTGCGCGCCAAAATTTATCAAAACGAAACCCAGCTTCAGGTGCTGTCCCAAACGTTGCGCCCACAACACCCCGACATGCTCAACCTACAAAGCCAACAGACAGCATACGAGCAGCTCTTGCAGCAGCGGGTACAAGAAATTCTGGGCGTCTCGGAGCCTGTCGCCGCCATTCGCCAAAACAGCAGTCTTGACCCCGCCCGACAACAGCTCGCCAATACCCTGGTCGACCTCACCACCCAGCGCGAAACCTTACAGCAACAGCTGCAAGCCCTTACAACTGCCGAACAGCAGCTCCGCCAGGAATATGCGCAAATTCCTAATAAGCAGCTAGAGCAGGCTCGCTTGGAACAGCAGGTCGCCCTCAAGCGCAATTTTTATGATCAAATTCAGTCGCGTTTGGCCGATGCCCAACTTGCCGCAGAAGAGACCGTGGGCAGTCTGGTGATTTTTCAACCGCCCAAAACCGACTTGGCCGAGGAGCCAGGAAGCAGCACCGCATTCATTTTGCTGGGAGGCAGTGTGGTGGGGTTGCTGGTGGGGGCGGGGTTGGTGCTGTTGCTCGACTCGCTCGATGCCACATTCCACACGCTGCAAGATTTGCAAATTGCGCTGCGTCAGCGCGAAATTCCTTTGCTAGGGCTGTTGCCGACGTTGCCGGAAGCATGGGAGATCGATGGGCTACCGCTAGCCTTGGATGTGGGCTCGCCCTTGGTGGAACCTTATGAGCGGTTACGGGGAAATTTGCGACGGGCCAATAGCGATAAGCCACTGAAGGTTGTTTTGCTCACCAGTTTGGTGGATGGCGAAGGGAAAACGGTGACGGCCTACAACCTGGCGATCGCCTCTGCCAGAGCCGGTAAACGTACGTTATTAATTGAGGGAGATTTGCGATCGCCTTCGCGTGCCAAACTCTTCAACATTGTGCCCGAACCAGACACCCTAAGCGAACCCTTGCGATATTACAGCCGAGGCGAGTTTCGGTTTACTCCGCTAGAAAATTTGTTCCTGTTGCCTAGTCCGGGACCACAGCGCCAAGCCGCCGCCATTTTAGAATCGAGCGAAATGCGACGAACGTTGGAAGACGCCCGAGGACGATTTGACCTAGTGGTTGTCGATACGCCTTCCCTCAGCCGCTACAACGACGCACTCTTGCTAGAGTCCTACACCGATGGCTTGGTCTTGGTCACGCGTCCTGGCTTTACCGAAGAAGCACTGCTCTCCGATGCAATTGAACAGTTTATTGAATCTGAAGACTTGCAATTTTGGGGTGCCGTTATTAATAGTGCAGACGACGATTTCCAGCCCTATGCCACAACCGCAACCGATAACGATGCAACAGAAAAGGCAACACCGCAGCCGAGGCCAGAGCAAGCCTCAGCCGCGCTATCTGGTCGCCTACATCGCCCCTAAAATCGATAACAGGCCCACTTCACTCAACCTCACGGCTTAGCCTCCCAATCTGCTCAATCCATTCAAACCTAGGCTTTACGCACTTTATGGGAAAAACCAAGGGGTTGAATGATGTTTGGGGCGTTAAGTGCCCCAAACATCATTCAAATGCGTCAGTTCTGAAACCATTTGCCCAACGTTTTTTCGCTGCAACACTCTGCACATTGCAGTTTTCTATCGACAGCACCAGCTACCACCCAACATTTAGACCTTTTTGTTTTTGTATTTAGACCTTCTGTACGAATATTCCTTTGAAGCATGAGTTGCTGCGAGCACCGCTGCACAACAACTCATGCAGGAGGTCTACTCACGATGAAACGCTTGAATAAAATAAAGTTTATTGTCTCTATTCTATTTTTGGTATCGGTGGGAACACTGTTTATTATTTACTGGTAATAAATCACTTGTTTCTCTCGATAAGATTCCCATCTAGGGTCTTTCACGCGTAGTCTAGGTTGCATTGCTGCACGTTAGGAACCAAACGCGTAACTTATAGAATGCATACAGAATACAGAAATCCATCTAGTAATATGGCTAGAAGTGATTTTAAGGGCTAAGGCGTTCAGCAATAAAAATGGTGGCACCAGAATTGCAAATTCAGAAACGAAAACGTGGTGTTGTTTTAAGCTCTCAAGGATGGCAGCGATTGCAAGCTGCCGAACATCTTGCAGCCCTTCGCGAAAATAATGGCAAGTCTTACACCTTGGAGCAACTGAGCGATCGCACTGGCCTTAGCACTAAAACCCTCACTAAAGTTCGCCGCCGTCAAAAACCCGTTGACCAGCCCACCCTAGAAGCCTATTTTGAAGCATTTGGCCTTACCCTTGGAACCGATGATTGCATTGGACAGGATTTTGAAGTTGCGCCCCCAACCTCTGCATTTAGTCAGCAAGTGCCACTCCGGGGTCAAATTCCGTTAGATTCCCTGCTATACGTCTACCGTCCACCGGCGGAGCAAATCTGCTTCAAAGAAATCATGCAGCCCGGTGCCCTCATTCGGATCAAGGCACCCCAGCAATTTGGTAAAACCTCGCTGATGGCACGAGTGCTCAACCAAGCCGAAGACCATAGTTTTCGCACGGCTGTTTTGAGTATGCGCCTAGCCGACGCTTCAGTATTTTCCAGTCTTGAACAGTTTCTAAAGTGGTTTTGTGCGTCGGTGACGCGCGGTATGCAACTGCCGAACAAACTAGACGAATATTGGGATGCGACCTTTGGCAGTAGCTATTGCTGTGGCGATTATTTTGAGCGTTACCTATTGCCTGAAGGCGATACTCCATTGCTACTGGCGATCGATGATGCCGACATTTTGTTTGCCCATCCCGAAATCGCCACAGATTTTTTTGGTATGTTGCGGGCCTGGTATGAGCAATCGCGGCATGGCACCGCCGCTAGCGAAATTTGGCATCGGTTGCGGCTCGTCATTCTCCATTCCACCGAAGTCCTGCTGCGGCTGAATATGCATCAGTCTCCGTTTAATGTAGGAATTTTGGTAGAGTTGCTGCCCTTCACGCCCGAACAAGTGCAAGACTTGGCCCTTCGGTATGGTCTAGCAGGTTCGGATGTGCAGTCCGATATTTTGGTGGATATGCTGGGAGGCAACCCCTATCTCACTCAGTTGGCCCTGCACTACATTAATACTTATGGGCTCACCATGAGTGACATTGCCACAAGCGCGTTGGCACCCGATGGGGTGTTTGGTAGCTACCTGCGCCAGCTTTTTATCTATCTTGAAGATCGGCACGAGTTGATTGTTGCCGTCAAGCAAATGGTGGCAAAACCACAAGGGGTTGAGCTGTACCCTGAGGCCGCTTTCCGGTTGTATAGTTTGGGGCTGGTTCGGTTTAAGGGCAGGCTGACTTTGTTTAATGGCACGCTGCATCAGCATTACTTTACTCAAATCGTAGATTTATTGCCCGACGCTGCTCCTTGATGCGAGGCGGATAGATGAGGGCATCCCAGGGTGGCGGCTGAACAGAGTGAGTGGGCCAATGGTTGTTTTTCAATATCCCCAGTCGATGTATCAGGCGGGCGGGACTTTGCCGTACGATGCACCGACCTATGTACGGCGAGAGGCCGACGATCAGTTAGTGCAAAGCCTGCTGCGGGGCGAGTTTTGCTATGTGTTTAATGCCCGACAAATGGGGAAATCCAGTCTGCGGGTGCAGGCGGCCAAGCAGCTAACGGCGGCGGGGGTGCAGTGCGGCGTTATCGACATTACGGCGATTGGAACACAGCAAATTAAGCCCGAGGAATGGTATGCCGCCATGGTGGCAACCCTCAATAAGCGGTTTGGCCTGAATGTGAATTTGCGGCAATGGTGGAGCGATCGCGCCCATTTGCCTTTAGTCAGTCGGCTAGGCGAATTTATTGACACGGTGTTGTTGGAACAGATTGTCCAGCCCATTGTGGTGTTCATTGATGAAATTGATGGGGTGCTGGGGCTCAAGTTTCCGACAGATGACTTTTTTGCCTTTATTCGCAGTTGCTATAGCCAGCGGGCCGATAGCGAAAAATATCGACGGCTCACCTTTGCCCTGTTTGGAGTGGCAACGCCGGGAGATTTGATTGCCGACAAAACCCGTACCCCATTCAACATTGGGCAGGCGATCGCGCTCCGGGGATTTGAATGGGCCGAGGCGCATCCACTCCTGCTGGGATTGGCCGATCATATGCCCCATCCCGAAGCGGCACTGCGCCGCATTTTGTACTGGACGGGGGGTCAGCCCTTTCTCACCCAAAAACTGTGCCAACTGGCCGTGCGATTTAGCCCCACCATCGAAATGTCCAGCCTAGAGGCAGAATGGATTGACCAACTGGTGCACGATCGCGTGTTGCATAACTGGGAAGTGCAAGATGAACCAGAACATTTGAAAACCATACGCGATCGCCTATTGCGCAATGCCCAACAAGCCAGCCGTTTGTTGGGCATGTATCAGCAGATCTTGGTGGGAGCCGAGGCCGATCAACCCATCGACCCCGTAGCTCAGTTACAGGCAATTGGGGCGGGGGTCGCAGTCGATGATTCGCCCGAGCAGTCCGATCTACAACTCACTGGTTTGGTGGATAAACATCAAGGCTATCTGCAAGTTAAAAACCCAATCTATCGTGCGGTGTTTGATACGGAATGGGTGGCCACTCAGTTAAAGCTATTGCGACCCTACTCCCAAACCCTAGAAGGGTGGCTCAACTCTGCAAGCACCGACTCATCGTGGTTGCTGCGAGGGAAGGCGCTACAAGATGCCTTGGCATGGGCCGAGGGCAAAAGCTTAAGCAATGTGGACTATCGTTTTTTGGCGGTCAGTCAAGAGCGCGATCGCCAAGAGATACAGCAGGCATTGGAGGCCGAGCGCTTCAAAGAAGTAGAAACCCGGCTCGTGCTCGAACAGCAAAGTGCTCATCGGCAGCGCACATTACTCCTGGGGGTGAGTGTAGCATTAGCAGGAGCGATCGCCCTAGGGTTGATTGCCCTCTTGCAATATCATCGAGCCTCGTTGCGCACAATCGAAGCCATTACCGCTGCAGCCCGAGGCAACTTTGACTCTCAGCAACG
This sequence comes from Leptolyngbya sp. AN02str, assembly GCF_050565595.1. Lineage (NCBI taxonomy): Bacteria > Bacillati > Cyanobacteriota > Cyanophyceae > Leptolyngbyales > Leptolyngbyaceae > Leptolyngbya > Leptolyngbya sp. AN02str. The sequence continues at coordinate 26,459 of NZ_JBNXVR010000015.1, forward strand.
GCTCGATGCCTTGGTGCTCTCCATCAAGGCGGCTCGGCGGTTGCAAGCCTTGGAGCTAGCCTGGTTCACGCCCAATCACCTTCAGCAGCAGGTGGCCCAAGCCCTGCAACAGTCTGTTCAAGCAACCGACGAATTCAACCGCCTTTCTGGCCATCGTGGCATGGTCATGGGAGTGCAAATCAGCCCCGATAACACCCTCTACGCCACCGCGTCGAGCGATTGGCAGGTGCGGCTGTGGCAGCGAGATGGCACCTTACTCGCCACCTTGCCCCACACAGCCACAATTCACTCGCTGCGCTTTAGCTCCGACGGAAAGTACCTTGTCACCTCAGGCTTAGATGGCAATGCAGAAGTATGGTCAACTCGAGGAACCAGGCAAGCCGTACTAAAAGGGCACACTGGCCCAGTTTGGCGCGTGGATATGAGCACCGATCGCCAAACGATTGTGACCGGAAGTGGCGATCGCACGGTCAGACTATGGCAGCGTGACGGCACCCCAATTGCCATCCTCAATGCGCATCAGGCTCCGGTGTGGGGAGTGGCATTTAGCCCCACTGGAACGCATCTTGCCTCCTCCGACCTGACGGGTACCATCCATCTTTGGAGCCGCGAAGGCAAACGCTTGCGAACCCTACAAGCCGGCTCAACCCCCGCGTGGAACATTGCCTTTAGCCCCGATGGCAGCCTGTTGGCTTCGGCCAGTGCCGATAATCTGGTGCGCCTGTGGAGCGTAGCCGATGGCCAGTTGGTCAACACCTTGAAAGGGCACTCGGCAGAAGTTTTGAATGTTGCCTTTAGCCCCTTGGGTGAGGTTTTGGCCTCGGCCAGTGCCGATAAAACGGTGAAAGTATGGCGGTTAGACGGCACCTTGATCAAAACGCTAGAAGGACACCGCTCAACCGTTCGGGATGTCGCCTTTAGCCCCGATGGGCAGCAGCTAATTTCGGCCGGAACCGACAACACAGCGCGACTGTGGATGCTCAACTTACCCTTTCAAACAGTGCTGAATGGGCATCGCGGGATTGTATGGGATGTGGCGGTGAGCCCAGATAATCAACAATTTGTCACGACTGGCGGCAACGAGCTGATTCGCTGGGCCCGCGATGGCAAACGACTGGAGGTATGGAGTCAGCCCAATATTCGATTTTTAAGGCTGAGTATTAGTCCCGATGGCAACACGCTAGCGATCGCCGGGAGTAACGGATGGCTAATTCTGCGATCGCTCAATGGCGGAGAGCCCATCTTGCTGCGAGAGCACCAGGCCAATGTATGGGCCGTAAGCTTTAGCCCCGATGGGGAGTGGCTTGTAACCGGAAGCGACGATCGCACCCTCAAGCTGTGGAAACGCCAAGCCAACGGTTCCTTTGCCGTTCAGCAAACTCTACAGGCGCACATGGCCCGCATTTGGGATGTAGACTTTAGCCCCGATGGTTCGTTTATTGCTTCGGCCAGTGCCGACGGCCAAGTCAAGCTGTGGCAATGGCAACATTCAACCCGGCTGAACACGCAACCTGCAGCGGTTTTAAAAGACCACAAAGGGGAAGTATGGGGCGTGAGCATTAGCCCCGATAGCCAAACAATTGCCACGGCTGGGTTGGATGATCAGATCCGACTGTGGAGCCGAGATGGGGTATTGCAGCAATCGCTGGCGGGCAATGGATTTGGCTTGGCTGATGTGGCGTTTAGCCCTCGGGGAGACCACCTCGCGGCAGCTAGCATTGATAGCTTTGTGAAACTGTGGACTCTCGACGGTGAGCCCTTGAGTCGGTTGGCGGGTCATCGGTCGGGCGTGGTGCGGGTTGCTTTTACCCCCGATGGCAAGCAGATCATTTCCACAGGCGATGACCAGCTTGGAATTGTGTGGGATTTGGAGCAAACCATGCAGCTAGATCCACTGGCCTATAGTTGCCAGCTGGTGGGGAATTTTCTGCGCACCAGTCCCGAAATCGCACCGAGCGATCGCACTCTGTGTCGCGGCATTGAGCAAGATGAACCCAGCGAATGAATTTTACAGATGACCTGGGTTACGCAAATAACCATGACTTTGTTCCTATACCGCATCTTCCTCAAGGTTGATTGATGTGTCTCTCCAGGCTTGTTATTTATAGAGACAGATAAAAAAGTTAACAATTCATTTATCCTTAATGACATAGAAACGGGCTTCAACGGGAAGCATTGAGTCAGAGCTAGAACATAGGCTCTGAGGCGAGTTTGCGTTTTGAGGCCAGCCTGTCTTGCTGGTGATCTCGGTGACTCTGTGGGGCTTTCAGGCTGTTGTTCTTCTCAGGCAAGCGAAATCGCGAGCTTTGTAAACCATAAAAAACGTTGTCAAAATTCAAGTTTCGGTCGCAGTCTTCCAGGTGTTTCAGGTGTTTATTGTGCGTCAACAAAAGCAACACATCGGGCGGAATATCAGGCGAAATATCGGCTTGATGAGCTTGGCGGCGTCGGTGCTGCTGGTGCAGGGATGTCAAGTTCTTCCCCAAAGCGAGGCTCAGGCACAGGCTCCTCAAGCGGGAGAGGCGGCTGGTCCCAGAACGGTGTCGGTTGAAACGGCGATCGCCCAAACAGGTTCCCTCCGCGAAGACTCAACCTACACGGGCACAACACAGCCCCTAAAAATTGTGTCGGTGCGGGCGCAAACCGAAGGACGGGTGGTGAATCTGACGGCGGATGTAGGCGATCGCGTTAGTCGTGGTCAGGTGTTGGGGCAGTTGGATGATCGGCTGCTGGCGACCTCGCTGAGCCAGGAGCAGGCCGAGCTTGCAGCGTTGGAGTCGGGGGTGGCGCAAGCCCAAACCGAGGTGAGTGATGCCGAAGCTCAAGTGGTTAGTGCTCAACTACAGTTACAGCAGGCGATTGCCGATGCAGAACGGTTGCAAAGCTTAGCCGACCAGGGCGTCGTCACACGCCAACAGGCCGAGCAAGCTCAGACCGCCCGCCTAACAGCCGAGCAAGTCGTCAAGTCTGCTCAGGAACAAGTGCGCACTCGGCAGCAAGCGGTTGTTGCTGCGCAGCGGCGAGTGGCAGCCCAGCAGGCGGCCGTATCCGAAGTGGGGCAACGCCGGGCCTATGCAGCCCTAGCGGCTCCAGCCTCTGGCGCAGTGCTAGAGCGCATGAAACAGCCCGGAGACCTGGCCCAACCCGGCGAAGAAATTTTGACTATTGGCGACTTTAGCAATGTCAAAGTGGTGGTGCAGTTGTCGGAGCTGGAGCTGGGTAAGGTGCAGGTAGGGCTTCCTGCCCAAGTCACGCTAGATGCCTTTCCCAACCGCACGTTTAGCGGGGTGGTGGAGCGTATTTCTCCCGCGGCAGACCCCACCGCTCGCCTAATTCCCGTTGAGGTGGTGATCCCCAATCAAGATGGCCGGGTTTCGAGTGGGCTGCTGGCACGAGTGCAGTTCCGGGCTGTGGGGGCATCGCGCATCGTCATCCCCGAAACGGCTTTGGAAGCGGCAGAAGACTCAGACTCCACGGTGTTTGTGGTGCAGGGTGAGGGCGAAAACGCAACGGTATCGGCTCGTTCGGTTACGTTGGGCGATCGTGCGAATGGCCGGGTTGAAGTGCTGTCTGGTCTTCAGCCGGGGGAAACAGTCGTTGTGCGGAGTGGTCGCCCGTTGGAAGATGGGCAAACGGTACGGCTCAGCATTTTGTCAGAGCAATCGCCTAGTTCTTCGAGCCCAGGGCAACCCTTGGCAAACTAACTCAGCGGGTGAGGGCGATCGCGCTCCAGTTCCATTGGATCGTTCTCACCCAAACGCGCTGGAAGCCACTATCCAGCCTGAGTCAGCCGATTCTCCATTCCTAGTTCCAACGTCTGCCTTATTCCACACCTGGCCCATCGCTATCGGAATTCTTTGCTCATGCAAGCGTCTTCATCTCGCACTAGCCTTAGCACGCTCTCGATTCGGCGGCACATTGGCACCCTCATGCTCACATTGACGGTCATTGTGCTGGGTGCATTCTTCATTCAGCAATTGCCAGTTGACCTACTGCCGTCGATTACCTACCCCCGTATTGGTGTGCGGATCGATACGCCGGGTGTGTCGCCCGAGGTCGCCATTGACGAAATTACGCGCCCCCTGGAAGAAGCACTGGCTACCACGGAAGGCGTCGAGCAAATCTTTTCTCAAACGCGTGAAGGTCAGGTGAGTGTAGACCTGTACTTTCGACCGGGTGGTAATGTCGATCAGGCGCTCAACGATGCAACAGCCGCCGTAAACCGGGCTCGGGGACGCTTGCCCGATAACCTCGAATCCCCGCGCTTGTTCAAGGTGGATCCGTCGCAGCTCCCGGTGTATGAGTTTGCGCTCACATCGCCCTCGCTGCGTGGGGTCGATCTGCGGGTGTTTGCCGATGAGGAGCTGGCTCGCGAGCTAAACGTGGTGCCGGGAGTCGCCAGTGTGGATGTGTCTGGCGGGGTGCGTGAAGAGGTGCAGGTCAACCTGGATCTCAACCGCTTGCAGGCGCTCAATGTTGGGCTACAGGATGTGCTGAACGAATTGCGCGATCGCAACCAGGATGTATCTGGAGGCCGCATTCGTAGCGAAGATGCCGAAGCCTTAACCCGGACGGTGGGCCTGTTCACCTCGTCGGAGGAGATTCGCAACCTCTCGTTTGAGGTACAGGGTTCCGATCCGCCGCAGCGGGTGTATCTGAGGGACTTTGCTGACGTGGTGGATGGCACCGAAGAACAGCAAGTATTTGTGAATTTGAACGGTCAACCTGCCGTCAAGCTAAGTATTCAAAAGCAGGGCGACGCCAACACCATTGATGTAGTAGCGGCAGTGCAGCAACGAATTGAGCAACTGCGAGAGTCAGGACTGGTGCCCGAGGATGTGGTGATTACATCCACCCTTGATGAATCTCGTTTCATTCAAAGTTCCATTGCCAACGTAACAACCTCTGGCCTGACGGGGGCAGCTCTAGCGGCGATCGCGGTGCTGCTGTTCTTAGGTTCCCTCCGGCAAACATTGATCATTGTGTTGGCGATTCCGCTGGCAACCCTGATGGCGATCGTGCTCATGGGCATGTTTGGTCTCTCCATCAACGTGTTTAGCTTGGGTGGTTTGGCCCTGGGTGTGGGCATTGTGGTGGACAACTCCATCGTCATGCTCGAAAACATTGTGAATGGCGTGGAGTCCTATCAACGCCAGCGCCAGGTGGAAGCAACGGCCAACGGTCAACCCCATGGGCAAATCCACTCAGATCACTATCCAGGCCCCATCGACAACGACCAGAGCGGTAACGGTCATAACGGCAATGGGCATAACGGCAACGGTCACGCCGCCAATCAGCCCTATCCCCCAGCTACAGCCAAAGCCACCAGCCGCGATGTCATGCGCGTTGCCGAACGCAGTAGTCAAGAACTGGAGTCGGCGCTGCTAGCTTCAACCACCACCAACTTGGTGTCCGTGTTGCCCTTTTTGCTCATTGGCGGGTTTATTGCACTCTTGTTCAACGAACTCATTCTCACCATTAGCTTTGCGGTGGCCGCCTCGCTGGCCGTAGCGTTGACGGTGGTTCCGGCGCTCACGTCGCGGCTGCTGTTGGTGCAGTGGTCTAGCAATGTGGGCAATTTCTTTCTGCTGCGTGAGTTTCGCCTGCGGTTGGAAGGGGTGACTCGTCGCTATGGCCATTTGCTGCAAACGGTGCTGCGCTATCGCGTGATCATCATCACTCTGGCGTTTTTGGTGCTGGGGGGCAGTAGCTTCCTCATGGTGAGCAATATTCCACAAGAAATTTTGCCCCGCATCAATACAGGACAAGCTCGCTTATTTGCTCAGTTTCCTCCCGGAACTACGCTGGCTGACAATCGCCGGGTCATGGACGCAGTGGATGAGCTGCTTCAGGAGCAGCCAGAAGTGAGCTATGTGTTCACCACATCGGGCGGTGGCTTGTTTGCCGGAAATACATCGGCCAATGCGCTGCGGGGTTCCAGCACGATCACCCTAGAGCCCGGAACCAACGTTGCCGCTTTCTCGGATCGAGTTAGCGCCCAGTTGGAACAGTTCAACCTGGTGGAAACTCGGCTGCGAGTGTCGCCAGAGTCGGTTCGAGGAATTTCGCTCAGCAACTCTCCAGTGCGAGGCGGTGAGGTTGACCTCACCCTGCAAGGCTCGGATGAGGCCATATTGCAGCAAGCTGGATTTCAGGTGCTGGGCGTACTAGAGCAACAGGCACAACTAGCGCGCTACCGCCCCGATGCCGATCGCCCCCAGCCAGAACTGCAAATTGTGCCCGATTGGGAACGGGCGGCGGGTTTGGGTCTATCGGCGCTGGCCATTGGCGACACGATTCAAACGGCGGTGCAGGGAGCCGTACCAACGCAACTGCAACGCGCTAGCCGACTGGTGGATGTACGGGTTCGCTTACGAGAAGGGGCGATCGCCAATCCAGATCAACTCCTGCAATTACCGCTGTTCACCACGGGCAATCGTTTGCTGCGCTTGGGCGATGTGGCTCGGGTGGAGCCCGGTGAAGCCCCAGGTCAAATTCAGCGCATCAACCAACGGCAAGTGTTCATTATTGCGGGTTCTCCCTTGGATGGCGTAAGCTCCAGCGAGGCGATCGCTGAAATGGATCGAATTCTTGCCACCATTGAGCTGCCCGAAGAGGTAACCGTTCTCAATAGCTCCAGTGCCGAGGCCAATCGTCAGCTGCAATCTTCGCTGGCAACCTTGGGAGCCTTAGCCACATTTTTGGTCTTTGTTGTGATGGCAGTACAGTACAACTCGCTGATTGATCCCCTGGTGATTATGTTGACGGTGCCGTTGGCGCTTGCAGGTGGCATCTTGGGCTTGTTTGTCACGCAAACCCCGATTGGAGCGACGGTCATTGTCGGGGTGGTGCTGCTGGTCGGGATTGTGGTGAACAACGCCATCATTATGGTGGAGCGGGCCAACCAAATTCGGGAACAGGAAGGGCTGGATCACCAAAGTGCCATTTTGCTTGCAGCTCCTGAACGACTGCGTCCTATTTTGATGACCACAATTACCACGGTGCTGGGCATGTTTCCGTTGGCGCTAGGGGTAGGTGAAGGATCAGAATTTTTGCAGCCGCTGGGGGTAGTCGTATTTTCAGGATTATCGCTGGCCACGCTGCTGACGCTGTTCATTATTCCCTGCTTTTACACGCTGCTGCATGATCCCAGGTGGACACGGGGCCTGCCCATTCCCCGCAAGCCCAGCCAAACAAAGCGGGTGGAAACTAGGGTTTAGCGAGAACGGGCTGTTCCCAACCTGAGTTTTGGATAAGCTGAAGTGCCCATTTTTGCGTGCGCGTTGCGCACGCAAAAATGGGCTTTTCTGAAGTTTGCGCGGCGCGCAAACTTCAGAAAAGCCCTTAACCGAAACTGACGTTTCCCAGGTTCTGCATAAGCTGAAGCACCCATGGTTGTCTGCGCAGCGCAGACAACCATGGGTGTTTTTGGGAGCTTGGACAGCACACAACCTTCGAAAACGGCCTATACCAACACGGACGTTGGTCTAAGGCAACATTCCTAAGGCTTCTTGAGGATTCACAATCGAGCCAAAGCCGAGCGGCACAAAGTCGTATCCATAGCCCGATCGCAAACCAGGCTGTACTTCTACCAACTGCACACTTTGATTGCGATCGCCTGATGGCAAAAATCGAATCGTTCCGGTTGCTCCGTTGGCATAGCTGCGGCCTGTGCTCAGTTCAGCCTGAACACCCAAACGAGAAGGCGATCGCTCCAAAGCTGCAGCCAAGGCCTGCACCGCATCAAACGCCACCGCCGTTCGCCAACTCACCTCTCCTCGCCATAGCGTGCGGGCCGTTGCGGCAAAGGGCGATCGCGGATTGGACAGCGCATGCCATGGCACAACCGACACCAAGCCCACCGCATCCGGGCCGCTAATTTCCAATGTTTTCACAGTGTAGAGTTCGCCTCCGGCCAGCAGCGCCAAGCGTCCTGCATTCCCCCGTACCAGTTGTAAAGCGCGATCAATCTGGGCGGAATCTGGCAGCAACATCAGCGCCGAGGCACCAGCCTCCACCGCATGGTTAAAGCTCGCCACCGGACTGAACCCATCGTCGGCCAAGTTGGCCTCTAGCACCACCTGCCCACCCCCCAAAGCCAGCGCGGTACTCAACTCATTTTTTAGCGATTGGCTATCGGCACTTTGGTCGCTAAAAAAGAGTGCCACCCGTTGATGCCGCATGCGATTCAGGGCGTGATCGGCCAAAGCCCTCGCCGTCACAAAGTCGCTGGGCACGGTGCGAAAGAGATATTGGCTGCGATTCGTCAGGGCGATCGCAGTGCTTAAGGGAGCAATCGTCACCAACCCTGCGGCTTCGTAGTGCGGCAAAGCAGCAAGGGTGGTTTCGGTCGTCGCATGGCCCACCACACCCAAAATAGAAGTATCGTTCCCAAGGGTGGCGGCGAGTTTCATCGCCAGTTCGGGTTGATTAGCATCATTGGCGATCGCCAACTTTAAGGGAACTCCACCAATCCCGCCGCGTTGGTTCACCTCATATTGGGCTTGGGCGACCCCCCGCAAGACCTCCAAAGCACTGGTGCGATCGCCACTCAGCGACACCACAACCGCCAGGGTATAGGCATTGTCATTGCCAATGGCGGCATTGCTGGCGTAAATTCGGGCTTCTGGATCGTTGGGATTTGCCAACAGCGCCAGCTGAAAGTTGGTAGCAGCCTCAGTGTAGTTGCCCTGTTGATAGGCCCAAACCCCTGCTCGCTTCTCGGGTGGGACTCCGTCTTCTAGCAACAGGCGCTCGCCCTGGCTCATGTGCGATCGCACCGCTTCGAGTTCAGCACGGCTGAGCTGGGATGTGTTGTCGCGTTGCAAGCCCTGTAAATGAATTCCATTGAGTTGTCCAACCGACCACCAGCTGCCCACTCCCAGCAGCCCCATCGTCACCAACAGGGACACAAGCAATCTCGGTGTTTCGCGGTTTTTAGACATGAATCGCCAGGATGCACCACCAAAGCTACAGCACTTTGGATATCAACAGGTAGACCAACCTGAATACTATTGCAATGGCGATCGCAGCTAATCCGGTCAAAATTCCTAAAATTGCAACCGTATACAGAGCACTGCCAATATTCGTGCCTGTCGTCGAGGGCAACACGCTGTTGAGGAAGGGAAATAACACAACCAATGCCAGCGTAATGCCAGCAATAATCACCAGGTCCAATCGCTCAATCCAGCGACGAGATTGAGCAAAAATCAATCCGCTGATGAAGAACAGCCACAATACCCAAAACACCGGACTCACAATCGAAGTGCCCAACAGGCTGAGCAGCCCAATGGCCAACAACCCACCCTCAAATCCCGTAAAGGCGGCACCCGTCAAGTATTCCAAAAGCGATCGCGATCGTGATGGGGTAGCTACAGGACTGGGTGCAGCGACCGGAGGTATCGTTGCCGGAGCCGGATTTCCACTCCCTTGAAGCGAGGTCGATGCAACTTGTCCCATGACAGCTCCTCCAGTGGCCGATCCCCCAGCGGCCGATCCCAACGTTCCTGATGGAGCAGGAGTTGGATGAGAGACTGGCGCAGCAGATGCAGGCGGTAGTTGTCGCAGCTGCTCTAGAACTTCGGCGGCTGATTGGGGGCGTTGGCTGGGAGTCAGCTCCAACATACGATCCAAAATTTGGGCTAGGTGTGGTGAGACCTTGACCTGATCTTTCCACTTCCAGCTATTGCTGTAGGCATCGTATAGTTCGCTGGGCTGCATGCCCGTCAACAGGGTAATGCACGAAACCGCTAGTGCATACAAATCCGTTGCGGGATACACAACATCCCCTCGCATTTGCTCTGGCGGCGCAAATCCCATCGAGTAGATTCCGGTCGAGGCTTTGCCGCCAGGAGATCCAGCCGCAGCGGTCACCTGTTTTACAGCCCCAAAATCGAGCAAAAATAGGCGACCATCCTTGCGCCGCATAATATTGGATGGCTTAATATCGCGATGAATTGAGTTGTGCTCGTGAACAAAGGTGAGAATTTTGAGCACCTCGCTCAATACCTCGGTCACGGCTTCTTCGGAATAGGGACCTCGCTGGGCCAGTTCTTCTTCTAAATTGAGTCCGTCGATAAACTCTTGCACCAAGTAGAAGTACCGTTCGGACTTGCCCGGAACCTGTCCTGGCGCATCAATTTCAAAGAAGGCCAGCAGATCGGGAATTTGAGGATGCTGGTTTCCCAACAGTTCCAGAACTTGGGCTTCGCGCTCAAACAAGGTTTGGGCCATTTGCAGTTGGGTTGAGCTCAAATCTCCTGAGGGTTGAAATTGCTTGACGACGCATTCCCGCATGGCGGGTGTGTAGCGATCGCGCGCCAAAAAGGCCGCCCCAAATCCTCCTTTGCCCAAGAGCCGCGTCGTGACATAGCGCCCCGCCAAAATTTGCGGCATCCCACAGGCCGTACAAAACTTTTGCTGAACGGTTCGTAAGGTGGCAGCCTGATCCAGATCCGCAAATTGGTTGACCGGGCGAGAGCAACCCGGACGAGTGCAATAAACTTCCATAAGGGGGGATGACAGCAGGGACTTGGATGGAGGGTGACGGGGCGATCGCACGATCACAGTTCCCAACGAACCCACAACAGCATTCTACGCTCTAGGGTACTGTGCCCTGGGGTTCTTCGCACAACGGCAGCGGATTGAGTCACCATTGTTTATGGTTATCAACCCCCAATTGGCCGCCCCTAGGAGCGATTGGCCCCGCTATCGGACTGTTTGGCCGCCAGTTCCATTAACACGCTTTGTGCTTTGAGCACACTGCTGCGGCCATGGGCTCGTCGCTGCACATACCGCCCGTCTGGCTTTAGCTCCCAGGCATTGTAGTTGTCAGCCAGCAAAATTCCCAAAATCTCTTGCAAGTCTTTGGCGAGCTGTTCATCTTCTACAGGTGTCATCACTTCAACCCGGCGATCAAGGTTGCGGGGCATCCAGTCGGCGCTGCCAATGTAGACTTCTTCCTGTCCTCCATTGTGGAAGTAGAGAATGCGAGAATGCTCCAAAAATCGCCCAACAACACTGATCACCCGAATGCGATCGCTCACACCCTTCACCCCAGGGCGCAAACAGCACATGCCTCGCACCACCAGGTCAATTTCCACACCCGCTTGCGAAGCTTCGTAGAGCGCTCGAATAATTCCAGGCTCCACCAATGCATTCAGTTTGGCAACAATGCGTGCATGTTTGCCCTCGCGGCTATGCTGAGCTTCACGCTGAATCAACGCCAAGAGGCGATCGCGCAAATTTACAGGAGCCACCATTAGCTTGCGATAGGTTTGCTGCCGCGAGTACCCCGTCAAAAAGTTAAATAAATCAGTCAGATCCGCACCCAGTGCATCTCGACAGCTCAACAGCCCCACATCGGTATAGAGTCGTGCTGTTTTGGGATTGTAGTTACCCGTGCCAATGTGAACGTAACGGCGAATTTGGTTTTCTTCCTGCCGCACCACCAGCACCAGCTTCGTGTGCGTTTTCAACCCAACCAGCCCATACACCACATGCACACCCGCCTCTTCAAGCTTCCGTGCCCAGCTAATGTTATTCGCTTCATCAAAGCGGGCCTTAAGCTCTACCAAGACCGCCACCTGCTTCCCGTTTTCTGCAGCGGCAATTAGCGACTCTACAATGGGCGAATCCCCCGAGGTGCGGTACAACGTCATTTTGATCGTTAGCACATTGGGATCATGGGCCGCTTGATGAATAAACCGCTGCACCGAAGACGAGAAGGATTGATAGGGATGATGCAGCAATACATCCTGCCGACGAATCACCGCAAAAAAGTCATCCTCTCCCTCACCGCGAAATGCCATGCTGGAGTCAGATAGTCGGCGCAAACGAGGGTGAGCCACGGGCGACCATGGAGGATCTCTCAGATCGGAACGCGGCAAGTCTACCAAGCTCATAACATGACCCAGCGACAGCAGACCTTCAATGTCATACACATCGTCTTGCCCAATGCCCATCTCTTCGATGAGGGTTTGCCGCATCGCATCGGGCATAGACGACTGCACCTCTAGCCGCACCACCGAGCCGCCATAGCGTCGCTTGCGCAACTCTTGCTCGATCGCCTGCAATAGGTCTCCAGCCTCATCCTCTTCCACATCCAGGTCGGCATTGCGGGTAATGCGAAACGGATAGCACGCCTGAATCTGCATACCGGGAAATAGAGTTTCCAGATTATGGGCAACGACTTGCTCAATGGGCACCCCCACCCACGTGGCGGTGCGCCCATTTGGTAAAACCCACAGTGCAACTGGTAGAGGAACGAATCGGGGCAGCAGGCTGGGCACCTTTACCCGTGCGAAGTTTTCATGCTGTGAGTCGGGATCACGCACCACCACGGCCAAGTTTAGACTCAGGTTAGAAATGTAAGGAAACGGATGGCTGGGATCGACGGCTAGCGGGGTCAATACCGGAAAAAGATGCTCTTCAAAATAACGGCGGAGATAGGCGCGCTGCTCAGACTGAAGCGTCTCGTAATTTGAGATATAAATGCCGTGCTTGGCGAGCTGAGGCCGTAGCGATGCCTGAAAGTGGTGGTGCTGTTTGGCAATCAGGGGCAATAGGCGATCGCGAATGTCCTGTAACTGTTCAGACGGGGTACGACCATCGGGCGATCGCCGATGCACTCCAGCTTCAACCTGTTGCTTTAAGCCCGCCACCCGCACCATAAAGTACTCATCTAAATTGTGACTAAAAATGGCTAAAAACTTCAGCCGTTCTAGCAGAGGCGTACGGGGATTCATGCCTTCTTGCAGCACTCGCGCATTAAATTCGATCCAACTCAGCTCTCGGTTGAAGTAATACTGCGGATCGGTCAGCAGAATATCCTCGACGGGCTTTTTGGTTCTGGGCTTAATGCGCGGCATGAATGATTACAGTCACAAGTAAGTTAGAGCAGATAACAGGATTGATCGAGCGGCAACAGAATTGATCCAGGAGGAACAGGATTGATGCACCTCATGCCCATCCTCAGAATTCTAGGTAGACGGTTCATGAGCAAAGCCAACCATTATCCAACTGCGTCGGTGCCTAGCATCGTGAAGTGCCTATTCCGAGCCGGGCAATGGTCCAAATGCCTCGTCTTCACGGCCAATCCACCACTCCCCCAAGTTCATCAACTGTTGGTGCAGTTCGGCTAGCTCGGCCATATAGGCATCTTGCGTCATCGTATCGCGTTGTTCTTGCAACTTTTTGATGCGCAACTGAACCAAAAGCCAGGGTTTGGAAATTCCGTCTGTGGCTTCAATAAATTGTGCCAGCGTTTTGCTATCCACGGGGGGCAAGCTCCTGTTTTTTGGTAATCACACTTGGCCATTGCTGGCCTCTTTCTAGTATGTCGGTTTGGCCTGTTGTCGCGAGGGGCAACGGGTTGAATATTCCTCAAATTTCCCAAAGACCACCTTGAAATGATGAAAGGTATTGCAGACTCATCTGCAATACCCCTACGTGTTCTCTCAAAGGATGGGGTGAATGGAGCGCGATCGCGCGTCAATTCACCATCGGCAAGTGTATCGCGGCAACGGTGCCTAAGCTCGATAGCTGAGCTTAGGACGCCATGTTTTCAGCAACAAAGTCCCAGTTCACCAACTTATCCAAAAAGTTTTGAATGAACGCAGGGCGAGCGTTGCGGAAATCGATGTAGTAGGCATGCTCCCAAACATCCAGGGTCAGCAGAGCTTTTTTACCCATAGCCACCGGGTTTTCGGCGTTGGGAGTTTTCATCACCTTTAAAGTACCGCCATCATCAACCAACCAAGCCCAACCACTACCAAACTGGGTGGCGGCTGCGTTGGAGAACTCTTCTTTAAATTTGTCGTAGCTACCAAAAGCGGCATCGATCTTAGCAGCTAAGTCGCCACTGGGCGTACCACCGCCACCGGGCTTCAGCGAATTCCAAAAGAAGGTATGATTCCATACCTGAGCAGCATTATTAAACACGCCAGCTTTCGACGCATCACCATAGGTAGCCTGAATCACTTCTTCTAGCGACTTGTTGTCGAGGTCGGTACCCGCTACCAGCTTGTTCAGGTTATCGACATAAGCTTTGTGATGCTTACCATAGTGATATTCGAAGGTCTCAGCCTTCATGCCGTAGGGCTCAAGTGCATCCATGGCAAAAGGCAAGGGTGGCTGGGTAAATGGCATGTGCTGTTTCCTCTCTAAAGTGAATCCTATACAAAGCACAACCGCTAGTACGCTGAACCGTGTGAATATATTGCTTGAGCCAAAAACGTCGATCTAAACAACCGATGTTGCTCCTCTTCGCAATTCACAACGTAGCTGTAGCCGATTGTGAGGCAAATTTGGCATGATTTGCCAGTGGTAATACCCTAGGACGATCGCCTGGTAGAGTCACATCTCTACAGACAGAAATTATTTCCAGGGGTATTGATAGGATTTTATATCAAAAATCGACAGGCGTAGGTTTTACAGCTTACGACTTAGGGCTGAATTCTGTCTACCAGCCATTGAAGTTGCCTACATGGCTTCACCAAACATCTTGCCAAACACCAGCAAAACCCCTAAAGTCTGGAGCCTCCAAACCGCCAGAACGAATATTCACATCAGCAGGCTCAATCCAATTCAGCCCACCGAGCGATCGCCCCTTCCTAAACCGCCGCTTTGACTGGAGCGGGCTCAACCGTACCAGTTTGGACATACTGAGGGGCCGCCGTCTTCAAGTAGTCGTGGAATGTGCTGGCGATGACTGAAGATTGCTTACCAGCCAGTTGCACCAAATACCACTTGCGCGGAATAGGAAACCCTTCCACATCCAGCACAATCAGCTCACTGTTGGCCGCTTCAAATGGCAGTGTATGGCGCGACAAAACGGCCAAACCCAAACCACCTGCGATCGCCTGTTTAATGGCTTCATTGCTGCCAAGCTCCAATCGAACCTTGACCGATAGCCCCTGCTCATCCAAAACCTTTTGAAATGCGCGCCGAGTTCCAGACCCGGTTTCCCGCATAATGAAGGTCTCTTCACTCAAGCGCTTCAGCGAAATGTCCTTCTCCTTCGCAAGAGGATGGTTTCGTGGAGCAATCACAACCAGCGGATTGTCCATAAACGGCTCGGCAGAAATGTCCAAATTTTCAGGAAGCTGACTCATCACATACAGATCATCCTGATTGTTGGCCAACCGTTCAATCACTCGTTCGTGGTTCGTCACCGTAAGCGAAATATCCACACCGGGATACATTTGGCAAAACGGCCCAAGCAACCGGGGCAAAAAGTACTTCGCTGTCGTAATAACCGCAAGGTTAAGCTTGCCTTGCTTCATGCCCTTCAAGTTCGCCACCGACATTTCTAACTGATCAAGCCGACTAAAAATATCGCGACAGGTACCAAATAGCTCTCGGCCAGCTTCCGTCAAGTACAGACGCTTTCCAACTTGTTCAAACAACGGAAGGCCAATCGCTTTAGTAAGCTGTTTGACCTGCATCGATACCGTTGGCTGGGTCAGAAATAGTTCTTCAGCAGCACGGGTAAAACTGCCATGGCGAGCAGTCGCCTCGAAAACCTTGAGTTGATGCAATGTGGCGTGAATCAAGGGTGTACTCCTAAACATTATCAGAGCCCTAATAGATAAAATCCTATCATGCTCATTCGAACTAGTGATTTTTTTCTATGAAATTTCGAGTAAGATATGAGAACAACAAAAGCGAACGAATGCAGTTCAGCGGTATTTCTTATTGCAGTTCAGTCATGGAACAACGTCTCTAAGCCCGTAGAGCAGAGCTATGACATCGGGTTGACTGCAAAGCAGCAGAACTAGCTTCCCTTCCTACCAAACGCTGTACCCATTTAAGACATCACTGAATATTCAGGGAGTTCACCAATTTCCCACCCCTGATGGGTAATCAATTCGTTGATTACTAAAGCTGATGTTCTTTTAGGTGTACAGCGTTTTTTTGAGTATTTGAGCAAAAATTTACCCCTGGCTGTAGCGATTGACAAGGGCTGCTCATTGATGATGCTTGGCAGATTCTCTGCAAAGGTGAAACTGCAGGTATGAATGACAGGCGAGTGATCTGCAAAACTTGGGCGCTGCGTGGCTGTGAGCCCAGATCCTCATTAATTTGGGCGGTGACTTGTCAGCTGAAACCAATTCTGCGAAACCAAAGATCCAGATAGGTGTGAGAGGTTGCGGCTCCTGTAAGTTTGTGGGGTTAGCCGTTGCCTCAGAAGTGCCCTTTTTTGGCTAGACCTCCTGCACGAATTGCTTTTTGGAAGGATGAATCATTGCGCTGCGGTGCGGCGTGATGATTCATGCAGGAGGTCTACTATTCACGACAAAACGCTAGCGATTTCTTGTCTCTATTGGGAACCCTATGGGATTCCTAATTGTTTGGAATGGTATTCGACCTGTGACATAGCGCAAAAGCCATAAAGCTATGATTTTTGTGGACTTTTTTGTGAACTTTCTGTCGTGCCGATTACAACTATGGCTTATTTATTGAAACTTAAACCCATTGATGAAGTTTGCTGCAGCCTTGGCTAGTCATTTTGCTGTGCTGTTGGAGGTGGGAAGTATGGAAACCAACAGACTTTCTTGGGGTGCAGCATGCAGTTATGGCAGCGGTTCGTACTCCTGCATTGGTGCAGGTTTGTTAAGTCAGATCAGCAGGCTGGGTTTACATTAACAGAAGCGATCGCAACGATTAGCATTGCGGGTGTATTAGCAACAATTGCAGCACTCGGATGGGTTGCATTTTTGAATCGACGACATTTAACGAGTGCGCAAGATCGAGTTTTTCAGCAAATTCGTCTGGCACAAACCCAGGCCGAAAGCTCCAGAACAGTATGGCAGGTCAGTTTTCGGAATGTGGATGACAGGCTGCAAGCAGCAGTCCACACGGCTGATGCACCGCCTGGAGAACTTCCCTGGGAAGATTTGATCCACAACATTCAAATAGACCCAACCCGCACAACCCTTTATCAAAAAGATGGAGTCTATCGCGTTCAGTTTAGCCAAGTGGGCCGAGTGAACGGTCGGTTGGGCCGCATGACCTTGCAGAGGAGCGCCGATAGCCCTGCCCGAAGCTGCGTTATCGTTTCGACCCTATTGGGAGCCGCCCGCAAAGGACACGATCAAGAGTGTCGCGTACGTTGAACCTTAGAACTTACATAGCATGTACGCAATATGAATGATGGTTGGAGCGCTAAGCGCTCCAACCATCATTCAACTCCCTGGCTTCTCGGACGAAGATAAGTCCTATACCTTGCAATTTGAGAGTGGAAAAACCTACCAGAAGCTAGTTCTCCACCGCAGGAATGATCCTGAGATATGGAACCTCAAGCATGAATCGTCATGCAGTTCAAACAGGCGATGGTTCATGCATTGAACCGCCCTTCTAGCCCGGATGGCTGTTCTTAAACGGGCGATTGGTGCGATCAGAGAATGTCTTGCATTGATTGATGAAAGTTGAGGCCGAAAATTGGCCAGGGTTTGTGGCTATGAGCTGAGCCGTGTAAGGGCGTCTTTAATGGTGGGCGGAAGCTGACGCATGATTTTGCCCTTGTCTCGATCGATCGCCACGAGTGTAACCTGGGCGGTAACGCATAGCTCTTGGGTATCGGCCTGTTCAATGCGGTAATCCCAAATGATGCGCACCCCATCCATATGGTTCATACGAGCTTTGATTAAGGCTGATTCACCCATGCGCAATGAGCGGCGGTAGCGGATGGATAGCTCTACAACAGGCAAATCGCATCCCAATGCAACCAAATCGGCAAAACTAATGCCGAGCGATCGCAAATATTCCACCCGCGTTTCTTCCATCCACGATACATAGGAACCGTGCCATACAATTCCGGCGTAATCTGTATGGTGCGGATGGGCATGAACCGCGTACTCAAACCAGGGATTGCTCGATTCTGGAGTCACTTGCTGTAGCGTACTCGTGGGTAGGGGAGTCTGCATAGGCTGGGAATTGTATCTAAATCTTGCAAAATGTGAGCGGCTTTTATCAATTTTTACACCATCTGTGTTGGTCAACCCATCGGTAGCTTAAGCTTGAAAGCGAGCTAGAGCAATCGTTGTTGGCACGGGCTGTACCTAGTTAACGTGGCTGGTGAATGCAGTTATCGCAAGATCGCTTGGCCGACGCGGCAAAGGCAACAGGAACAATCATCGGTTTTGATGAGTGCTGACCTGGGTTGTCTTGAGCGTGAGTGACTGCTAAGCCCCAACCTGCATGGTTCCTCATTAGTATTGCTCAACACCGCAGCATCGGTTAAGAGGCAGACGATATGTTAGAGAGAATTGAAAAGATTTTACTGGCGGATTCTGGAACCGGAAACACTCAAGAAATGCTGCGCGCATTGATGGAGATTCCGAGTGTTCAGGCGGCTTCTGTGGCAATTTTGCACGTGGTGCCGCCCCAAATCACATCCGATGATATGGCGGAAAAATGGGAAGAAGGTGGAAAGCTCTTATCAGCTGCCATCCAAAAGCTTCAGCTGGATCCAACTCAGGTGAATGCTATTTTGCGGACGGGCGATCCTAAAGATGTGGTGGTCAAGGTTGCAGATGAGTTGGATGTCGATCTCATCATTATGGGGTCGCGCGGACTGAAGCGAATTCAGTCCATCCTCGAAAATTCGGTGAGCCAGTATGTGTTTCAGTTGGCTGCCCAGCCCATGCTACTGGTTAAGGACGATATTTATGTCAAAAAGCTGAACCGCATTATGGTGGCGGTGGATAAGTCTTCTTCGGCACAGGAAACGCTGAAGCTGGCACTTACCTTTCTGCGAGACATTAAAGGCGGACAGATCATTCTGGTGCATACAAATCCAGAAATGAAGCTGAAACCGGGTGAAATTTCGGCGAACCCCGAAGAAGACCCTGTACTACTGCCAGCGATCGCCGAAGCCAAGCGTTTGGGGATTAACTACAAAGCGATCGCCCCCGAAGGCAAGCCCGGTGAGCGCATTTGTCAGGTTGCCGCCGATATGAACGTGGACTTGCTGATGCTGGGTTCACCCGATCGTCGTCCAAGTATTGCTCGCGGACTGCCAGATCTCGATCGCCTGTTGGGACAATCGCTGTCGGATTATGTGCGGGTGTATGCGCCCTGCCCGGTGATGCTGGTGCGAACCTCGGCAGCCTAGAGCGCGTCATGCATGCTCTGCCCAACCCCTAACTGTGAAGGTTTTCGAACCTGCTGGTACAGGCGAAGGGAAACTCCGGTCTATTTAGAGTTGAAGCTTCAAGAGTTCAGCCTGGGTGAATGGACACCTTTCAAGGTAAGACGAGCCGTTTGGCCTTTATTCATTGTTGAATTCATCGTTGTTGAGGATGGTTGGTGTGGCGGTATCCGCTGCATCAACCATCTTTGTTTTGTGAGGGTTTTGTGAGGCCACAAGATGCTGGAATGGGATGGCATCTTGAATGGCTTGCGGGTAACCTGAGCAATTTTTTAGCAAAGCAAAGGCGCGATCGCAAAAAAAATTGAGGCAATCACTCAAAGCTGTCTTAACCTTAGGGCTAAAGGATTGCTAGCCAGTTTTGCTGGCCCATCATTGGCGTGAGTGAAAAAGTCCGTGCCCCGCGCAACCGAACTCTAACCCTAACTGTTGCCGAGCGATCGCACTATCGGCAACGACTGCTGCGGCTACAACAACCCGTTTCAGCAGCGGCCATTCTCAACCGCACACTGTGCCAAGATTTATTTGAGGCGCTGCCCTACCTGCCTTCTGGCTGTGTTGATTTGCTGGTGCTCGATCCACCCTACAATCTCACCAAACGGTTTAACCAACGCACCAATCGCAGGCGATCGCTTCAAGAATATGAAAATTGGGTTGCCCAGTGGCTCAGTCAACTAGTGCGACTATTAACTCCAACGGCTTCCATCTATATCTGCGGTGATTGGCAGTGTTCTCCAGCCTTGTATAACGTGGCCTCTCGCTACTTCATTGTGCGCAATCGCATTACATGGGAACGAGAAAAGGGACGCGCCTCTCGCAAAAACTGGAAAAACTGCTCAGAGGACATTTGGTTTTGCACAATGTCTTCGACCTACTACTTCAATGCCGATGCAGTGCGGCTCAAACGGCGAGTGCTTGCGCCCTACACCGATCCCATGGGACAACCCAAAGATTGGAACGCTACGATCGACGGCAACTTTCGCCTCACTGCTCCCTCCAATCTATGGACCGACATCACCATTCCCTTCTGGTCCATGCCCGAAAACACAGACCACCCGACTCAAAAACCAGAAAAACTCGTCGCCAAGCTCATTCTTGCTAGCTCTCCACCCAATGCGCTCGTTCTCGATCCCTTTTTAGGATCTGGTACAACTTCTGTCGTCTGCAAAAAGCTCAATCGTCGCTACGTAGGCATCGAACAAGAACTCGACTACGCCTGTATCGCAGAAAAACGCTTGGCTCTGGCTGATACAAATGTGCAAATTCAAGGGTACAGCGATCGCGTTTTTTGGGAGCGCAACAGCTTACCTTGGCAACGTCTGGTTCAGTCGTCTTCGGGGGGATAAGCCAGGGCTTTTCTTAGAAAGATAGCTCGTTTAACGTCTGTTATTGATATTCATTTGAGATGGGGCGATCGCGCATCAACTGGCAGGGCACTCTGGCACCACAACCATACAAAAAGATCCAGGCCCTTCAACTCAAGAAAAAGCCTGGATCAAATGTATTAGGTAGCACCGCCTCATTTAGGAAAAACCCCGGAAGCCAACCACCTATGCAAGTCGTTGCTCATACATCAGGATTTGTTACCTTCACGGCTTGCAGTTTGGATATAAAGAATCAACAAAAAAACTGTAGGAACCAGCACAAATAGAAGGCTAGCTACAAAACCCAGATCGTTTACTTGCATCAGACCCAGCCCCTTTTCTACTTATCTCAAAAGACTAACGAATCTAGCATAACGATACCATCTGACGTGGCAAGAATCTTGGCGATCGATCGACATCTGCCGCATTTCTTGAAGAAACTACGCCTCAACAGATCGATACAATACTTAACAAAAAATCAATCTTGTATAAGCCATGAAAATTTGCGTAAAGGACACCTCATTTCACTCGACTCTAAAAACGAATTCAGTGCTTTAGCTCGTGGAACAACCCCAATCAAGCAACTCAGCCCACAGGCAAAACCAATCATCGGTTTGCTAACAAAAAGCGGGAACTTTGAGTATTTTCACACCCAAAAGCTCCCATTTTTACGTATTTTTTTTGCTCGCAAGGGTCAGCCATCACCCAGACTCATCAGCCGATACCAACAGCTGATATCAACAGCCCGGATCATTAAGGCTTGGTATTCACACTCACAGGTCCATGAACCAAGGTTTGACAAGCCAAGCGGTAGTTGTTGGGTTTCTTCTTCAGCTTGCGGTTTTCCACATCGGTTCGAGGTGAAAGATTTTCCATCCCATCCACAATCTCAACAATGCAGGTACCGCACTGGCCATAACCACCGCAGTTCATCATCTTCCCAACAAATGTGTAGAGATCGACACGGTTTTCTAGAGCTTTTAGCCTCAGGTTCGCGCCATCAGCAGCGACCACCTCAGTATCTTCTTTAAGAAACTTAATCAAAGCCGATTGAAACGTTTTCTTTTCTCCTGCAGCAGAGGCTGCTGTTTCTGAATTCTCGACTGGGCCTGCAATTGAAGTTCCGTCAACTGCGATCCCTTGTTGCTGGTGTCCGCCACTATTCACCATGTTAGATACCCTCCCCTTCCCGCTGTAAGTTGGATGCTTGATTTCGCTTCTAACGCTGGTTACACTTCTTTATACACTTTCATTTTTACAACCTTATCGTCAAACTGTCGAAACAACTACACCTCCCAGCTGAGGCAAGTTGTTTTAAGTGCAGCGAGGCAAACTTGAATGCCCGATTCTGGTAGGCTTACTAGTATCTGGCAGCTTAATATAAGGCTCAAGAAGGCGTTGAAACTTATCTAGGAGGAGCGTAGTCGATGGGACTACCCTGGTATCGCGTACACACAGTAGTTCTGAATGACCCAGGGCGACTGATTGCTGTACACCTGATGCATACTGCTCTGGTTGCTGGTTGGGCTGGCTCTATGGCTCTCTATGAGCTGGCCGTCTTTGACCCCAGTGATCCTGTACTCAATCCCATGTGGCGGCAAGGCATGTTTGTGCTGCCCTTTATGGCTCGCTTGGGTGTAACTGGCTCTTGGGGTGGCTGGAGCATTACTGGCGAAACCGGCGTGAACCCCGGTTTTTGGTCATTTGAAGGCGTTGCCGCAGCGCATATCATTCTCTCTGG
Organism: Leptolyngbya sp. AN02str; assembly: GCF_050565595.1. Taxonomy (NCBI): domain Bacteria; kingdom Bacillati; phylum Cyanobacteriota; class Cyanophyceae; order Leptolyngbyales; family Leptolyngbyaceae; genus Leptolyngbya; species Leptolyngbya sp. AN02str. Next base: position 48,717 of record NZ_JBNXVR010000015.1, read on the forward strand.
CCTGCTGTTTTTGGCAGCATGCTGGCACTGGGTCTATTGGGATCTAGAGCTTTTCAGAGATCCTCGGACGGGTGAGCCCGCATTGGATCTGCCCAAAATGTTTGGGATTCACTTGTTCTTATCTGGTCTGCTCTGCTTCGGTTTTGGAGCATTCCACCTAACCGGTTTGTTTGGACCGGGAATGTGGGTGTCAGATCCCTATGGTTTGACAGGAAGTGTTCAGCCTGTTGCTCCGGCATGGGGGCCTGAGGGCTTCAACCCCTTCAATCCGGGCGGTGTTGTTGCTCACCATATTGCTGCGGGGGTGGTTGGCATTATCGCGGGTCTCTTCCACTTGGCTGTTCGTCCACCTGAGCGTCTGTACAAGGCTCTGCGGATGGGGAACATTGAGACCGTTTTATCAAGCAGCATCGCAGCGGTGTTCTTTGCGGCCTTTGTTGTGGCTGGAACGATGTGGTACGGAAGCGCCACAACTCCAATCGAACTGTTCGGACCTACTCGTTATCAGTGGGATAGTAACTACTTCCAGCAAGAGATTGATCGCCGTGTTCGTTCGTCTATTGCAGACGGTGCAAGTATGGCTCAGTCCTATTCCGAAATTCCTGAGAAGCTTGCTTTCTACGACTATGTCGGCAACAACCCTGCTAAGGGTGGTTTGTTCCGCACGGGTCCTATGAATAAGGGTGACGGTATTGCTCAGGGATGGCTGGGTCATGCAACCTTCACCGATAAGGAAGGTCGTGAGTTGTTTGTGCGTCGTATCCCCAACTTCTTCGAGAACTTTCCGGTTCTGTTGACAGATAAGGATGGCGTTCTACGCGCTGACATTCCGTTCCGTCGTGCTGAATCGAAGTATAGCTTTGAGCAAGTTGGCGTTACGGTTAGCTTCTACGGTGGCGAACTCAACGGTCAAACTTTCACCGATCCGGCGGTTGTTAAGCAATACGCTCGCAAAGCTCAGCTGGGTGAAGTTTTCGAGTTTGATCGTGAAACTCCTGAGGCGGATGGTGTGTTCCGCACTAGCCCACGGGGTTGGTTTACCTACGGCCACGCTGTGTTTGCGTTGCTCTTCTTCTTTGGCCATATCTGGCATGGCGCTCGGACTCTGTTCCGTGATGTGTTTGCTGGTATTGACCCTGAACTATCGGAAGAGCAGGTTGAGTGGGGTTACTTCCAAAAGTTGGGTGACAAAACAACCCGCCGCAAGGAAGCCATCTAACTTGGCTTTGGCCTAGAAAGGGCGGATACGCTGATAAGTCTTGTGTCGGTTGTATCTGCCTTTTTGCTGTGTTGTTACATTGATTATGGTTTTGGCAGAGTAGGAGTTTCCTTATGGAAAGCGTAATTTATGTTCTCTTGCTGATCGCCACGTTGGGCTTACTCTTCTTTGCGATCGCATTTCGTGAGCCACCTCGCATCACTAAAAAAGATGAATGATATGGGGTGTTACATCCCTTCATAACTCTAGGTAAGAGTTTAGAAGCCTGAGCTATTTTCATGAGATCTTCTGATTTATTTGAAGATTGAAAATGGCTCAGTTTTTTTGCGTGTGGACGGGATTTTTAGGGCTAATGGGTTTGTGCGATCGCTACAGGTAGTGCTTTAAAGGCAAGATGGGGGTATCTTAAAGAAAAATTGTTCATTTTTTGCTGCTTTGATTAAAGTTATTGGTAAACAGATTCAACCTAAGGTTCTTTTAGCGGCAGCCTAGGTTGTTCAAACGAGGGCTGTTTCAATGCGCTGTCCGTTTTGCCAATTTACAGATAACCGAGTGTTGGAATCTCGCTCTGCTGAGTCAGGGCAGAGTGTTCGACGGAGACGCGAATGCTTGCGATGCAACCGCCGATTCACAACCTATGAGCGGATCGAGTTTGTGCCAATCGTGGTGATTAAACGAAATGGCGATCGCGAGTCATTTGATCCCTCTAAGTTGCTGCGGGGCATTATGCGTGCCTGCGAAAAGACAGGTCTTTCTCCAGTCGAACAAGAGCATTTGGTTGACGAGATTGAGGCAGAATTGCAGCAACGCTCTGTGCGAGAAGTGGCAAGCAATGAAATTGGCGAACTCGTGTTGCAACGGTTAAAAACCGTGAATGAGGTTGCCTACGTTCGTTTTGCGTCAGTTTATCGGCAGTTTCAAGGCATTCGAGATTTTGTTGAAACTCTCAACCATCTACAAGCAGGCGCGGAAGTGGGAGAACCAATCAACTCTGACCGGGCTTCGATGCGGCATCAACCTGTATTGGAAGAGAACGGTAGAGAACCGTCAGCCTCGTCTCGCTTGAGCTATTAATCTTGGCATGTCTAAAAATTTGGTAGTTAGGTTAGCTTGCTTTTGTACTGGGTACTTGTTGCCGAACCCCTGAATTACCCATAGAACCTCCAAGCATTCTGGGTGATGTTCTAGGATATGTAGTTGTTGGGTGTGGTTCACACCCAACAACTACACATTTGAAACACAACCGCATTCTGCCCAATTGGCGGATGAGATTTGGGTTAGGCGATTCGACAATGCTTGGGCCATGGTCAACAGGTCTCTGCCAGCTTGGAAAATCGTTGGCTGAATTCTGGGAATCTCTGCGGTGGCATACAGGGGCGATCGCCCTGATATATCTTAAGTCCAGCTACTTAAAATCCGGCTAAAACCCGCTTCAGAACCTCAAACCCTTGGCTGAAAAACCAAAATTCTCTAATTTTAAGCATTTTTGACGTTTCTTAGAGCCAAAACTAGCCTAAATCGCCCAAAGCCAGAAAAACTCTGCATTTTTCCATTTCGCCGATTGTTGTTCTGAGCTACCGATCTGGCTTAAAAATGCGTTAATATACATTTTCTAGGGTTTTTGTGCCTGGGGTCAGAATCTCATAGAATAGAGAAGACGATCCGAAGCGATCGCGCTGCACACTTTGTAAGTTGGTTATGTCCAAATTTAGGAGAACCAATCATCACCCCAACAGAGGACATTAGGAAACGATTAGCATGGTCAATCAGCAAAAAGAGAAAGCAGATATCGGTTTTACCCACGAAGATTTTGCTGCCCTTCTGGACGATTACGATTATCACTTTAGCCCCGGAGATATTGTTGCCGGGACGGTGTTTAGCATTGAGCCAAGGGGCGCTCTGATTGACATCGGTGCTAAAACGGCTGCCTACATTCCGATTCAGGAAATGTCTATCAACCGGATTGATGCTCCAGATGAGGTTTTGCAGTCCAACGAAACCCGTGAGTTCTACATCCTGTCCGATGAGAATGAAGAGGGACAACTTACCCTCTCGATTCGTCGGATCGAATACATGAGAGCTTGGGAGCGCGTTCGTCAGCTACAAGCAGAAGACGCAACCGTTCGTTCTGCCGTGTTTGCAACTAACCGTGGTGGAGCCCTGGTTCGGATTGAAGGTCTACGCGGATTTATTCCTGGTTCTCACATCAGCACTCGCAAACCCAAAGAAGATTTGGTTGGGGAAGAACTCCCCCTCAAGTTCTTGGAAGTGGATGAAGATCGGAACCGCCTCGTCCTCAGCCATCGTCGTGCGCTGGTTGAGCGCAAGATGAATCGTCTAGAGGTTGGCGAGGTTGTGATCGGAACGGTTCGCGGGCTCAAACCTTACGGTGCCTTCATTGACATCGGCGGTGTCAGCGGTTTGCTGCATATTTCCGAGATTTCCCACGAGCACATCGATACGCCTCATAGCGTATTTAATGTGAACGACGAGGTAAAGGTCATGATTATCGACCTAGATGCCGATCGGGGACGGATTTCTTTGTCTACCAAGCAGCTTGAGCCTGAGCAGGGCGATATGGTGCGGAATCCTCAGTTGGTTTATGACAAAGCTGAAGAAATGGCTGAGAAGTATCGTGAAAAAATGATGCAGGCTCAGCAGGCTCTAGAATCATCTGCCGTTGATGATGTTGCTTCAGACGATGTGCTTGAAGAGGAAGCCGTCGCAGCAGCCGAATAGAGCCAGTACCAGTCATTCATAAGCAAGAGGAGGGTATATCCCTCCTTTTTTTGTTGCAGATGTTCTATTGCAACTATTTTTGCGGTGTGGTGTAGGAGAAGATTTGTTGGCTGTTATTCGATGCAATGGAGTGGTGTTCTCCAATATCAAAACGATTTTGTTTGATAAAGACGGAACTTTAGCGAATGTAGAGCAATTTTTGTGGAAGCTAGGACATGAGCGATCGCGCTGGATTGATAGCCAAGTGCCTGGGCTGTACCACACGCTGATGTCAGCATTTGGAATATCTGGCCAAAATTTTCACTCTCAGGGATTGATGGCGGTTGGAACTCGCCAAGAAAACGAAATTGCAGCCGCAGCCTATGTCGCCGCAACGGGCAAAGCATGGGTTCAAGCGGTAGACCTTGTTCATCACGCTTTTGTAAAGGCGGATCAACACATGGCATCCAAAGCAGAGCAAACGCCACCCTTTCCGGGCATTGTCGAATTGCTGCACCGACTGCATCAACTGGATGTGCAATTGGGAATCGTTTCTTCAGACCATTCGGAAAACATTGCCGATTTTCTTCAAGTTTATGGGCTCAACGCCCTGTTTCAACACTACATTGGCGCTCAAGCAGGGGTTTCGAAGCCAAATCCTATATTTGTGCATCAAGCCTGTGCGGCTCTGCATGCTGAACCAGCCTCTACATTAATCATTGGAGATTCTTCGGCAGATATTGAAATGGCTCGCTTAGCTCACACAGCAGGGGCGATCGCGGCTTTATGGGCCTGGCAAGATGTCACAGAACTACCCAATGCCAGTGCGATCGTCTCTTCCATTTCCCAAATTGAGGTCTTGCCATAGCACAACCTTATGCACCCAAGCCTGAGAAAAGCTATTTTTGCGGGCGCGTTGCGCCCGCAAAAATAGGCACTTCAAATTATCCATAACTCACGTTAAATTAATTTTTGTAACAGATCCCTTGCCAGTTGCGATCGCCAGCGATTCTTAATAATCGCTGAAAAGCCGTCACAATTCCTGTGATGTCCATTTTGTCTATCGGTAAGTGGGATAATTATCGCTTCCTATAGCTCAACGCAATCTGCGATAATTGCCAGAGCACAACACCCCCAACACTTACTCACTAAACTTAAGGAGAGGATACGTCCTTGTCTCGCCGCTATCTATTTACCTCCGAATCTGTTACTGAAGGGCATCCTGACAAAATCTGTGACCAAATCTCCGACACGATTTTAGATGCACTCCTCTCGCAAGACCCAGCCAGCCGTGTTGCCGCAGAAGTGGTTGTCAACACGGGCTTAGTTTTGCTAACGGGCGAAATCAGCTCATCAGCCATCATTAACTACGTTGATTTGGTGCGTCAAAAAATCGCTGAGATTGGTTATACCGATGCTGATAATGGCTTCTCGGCAAGTAGCTGCTCTGTGCTTGTGGCCCTCGACGCTCAATCTCCCGACATTGCCCAAGGGGTAGACACAGCACACGAACAGCGCGAACAGTCCAGCGATGAAGAGTTGGATGCGATTGGAGCGGGTGACCAAGGAATTATGTTTGGCTTTGCCTGCAACGAAACGCCCGAATTTATGCCCTTGCCGATTAGCTTGGCGCATCGAATTTCGCGCAAGCTAGCAGCCGTACGCAAAACGGGGCAACTCGCCTACCTACGACCCGATGGCAAAACCCAAGTCACGGTTGCCTACGAAGATGGTAAGCCCATTGGCATCGATACTATTTTGATTTCCACTCAGCACACAGCAACGATCGATGGCATTGTCGATCCCACAGAAGTGCAGGCCCGCATCAAATCAGATTTGTGGTCGGCTGTGGTGCAGCCTGTGTTTGCCGATATGGCCGTCAAGCCCAACAACGAAACTCGCTTCTTGGTGAACCCAACGGGTAAGTTTGTGGTGGGTGGTCCTCAAGGAGACTCTGGGCTAACAGGCCGCAAGATTATTGTAGATACCTACGGTGGCTACTCTCGCCATGGTGGTGGTGCTTTTTCTGGCAAGGATCCCACCAAGGTTGACCGTAGTGCAGCGTATGCAGCTCGGTACGTTGCCAAAAATATTGTGGCAGCTGGCCTTGCCGAAAAATGCGAAGTGCAATTAAGCTATGCCATTGGTGTGGCTCGTCCAGTTAGCCTCATGGTAGAAACGTTTGGCACCGGCAAAATTGCGGAAACCCATCTCTTAGAGTTGGTCAATCGCAACTTTGAGCTACGCCCGGCTGGCATTATTCAAGCATTTAACTTGTCGCGCTTGCCTGGTGTGCGGGGAGGTCGCTTCTACCAAGATGTGGCAGCATATGGCCACTTTGGGCGAACAGACTTGGATTTGCCGTGGGAGCAAACCGATAAGGCTACGGTGCTCAAGGAAGAAGCAGCTAGTTTTTTAACCGGTGCACTGAGCTAAGTATGTGAAGGATTGAGCTTGTGAAATTGAGTCTGTAAACTCACACAAGCTATCAAAACCGGATATCAATCGCGACGAGCCATTGGGTGAATGCATGATGCCAAGCCCGATGGCTCGCTTTTCAATCCGCTTTCAACAGGCTAAGCCCTGTTAAAGGGTTCAAACCGGGTTGCAGGGAAATGACTGACTTACTGGCTTATGGACTAAGGCGATCGCGCCCATGATCACTGGTCAAATCTAGCTCAGGCCCAACCGGAACAATCCCCGATGGATTCACATTGGGATGACTGCGGTAGTAGTGCTGCTTAATGTGGTGAAGATTGCAGGTTTCTGCGACCCCAGGCATCTGGTAAATATCGCGCAGGTAACCCCACAAGTTGGGGTACTGCCAGATGTGGCGCACATTGCACTTAAAGTGGCTGTAATACACCGGGTCAAAGCGCAACAGCGTTGTAAACATACAAATGTCGGCTTCAGTGAGCTGGTTGCCGCAGAGATAGCGCTGGTTGGCCAACACAGACTCCCAACGATCCAGCGCGTCAAATAGCTCAGTTACAGCTTCCTCGTAAGCTCTTTGCGCAATGGCAAATCCTGCTCGATACACGCCATTGTTAATGGGATCGTAAATTTCATCGATGATTTCGTCAATTTTGTCGCGTAGGTGTTGAGGATACAGGTCTATCTCAGGCTTAGCAATCCCTTCAAACTTGGTATCCAACATGCGAATAATTTCGCGAGATTCGTTATTCACAATCGTGTTGGTTTTCTTATCCCACAGAATTGGAACCGTAACACGCCCTGTGAAATGTTCCTCTGAAGCAACATAGATTTCTCGCAAAAACTTGGCGTTGTGGATGGGATCAGGAATGACTCCAGGCGCGTCTTCAAATGACCAACCCTCATCGCCCATGTACGGATTCACGACGGAAATAGAAATGGCATCGGTGAGCCCTTTCAGCGATCGCATGATCAACGTTCGGTGTGCCCAGGGACACGCCAACGATACATAGAGGTGATAGCGATCGCGCTCGGCTTCGTATTCCCCAACATCATTGGACGTAATCCAATTGCGAAAGGTGGTGGAGGGGCGAAGAAAACGACCTTCCTTGTCTTCTTGCTCTCGCTTAGAGGTCCATTGACCATTCACGAGCATTCCTAATGCCATGAGATTCTCCTATGTTTAATGCTGCATCACTGGCGGTGAAGAGTGTTCTAAATCTGAAATTAAAAACGGTTGGTAGTTAATGAGCGTAGAGCAACCAAGTTAACCAACGCAGAATTGATAAGACGGTTTATGCGGGAAATAAGCTGATGAGGATCTACCAACCAAAGATAAAAAGATAAATTGATGCAAAGCGTATTGAAGCTACAACTCACAGAGTACGCTTCTCTAGCCATAGCTGCTTTCAACGTAGGTTGAATTATGAATTCCCAGCGTCCTTCTGTGGAAAGAACCCCAGGAAGAAACTACCTGGGGTTCTATATTCGTCAGGCATCGGCTCAGGCGATGACTATGCCAAATCAAACAGGAGAACTTCGGTATCGCTATGAGCCTGCACATCCAAGAGGCTTTCGTCACTAATGGCGGCTCCATCGCCTGCTTCCAGCGAAACTCCATTTAGGCTGAGTTTGCCGCTAACCACCTGTACCCACGCATAGCGGCCCGCCCGTAGCTCATAGGACAAGCGATCGCCCTCGCTCAGCACCGTTGCGTACAAATCCACATCCTGGTTAATGTGTACCGCACCAGCGCCCGGGTTACGCCCAGCTACTTTGCGCCATGTGCCCCGCTTCTCCTCGGAGGAAACGTTGATTTGGTCATAGTTGGGGGTAAGCCCAGCCGCTTCTGGCAAAATCCAGATTTGCATTAAGTGCAAGTCTTCTTCGCGAGAAGGGTTGATTTCGCTGTGGGCAATGCCAGTTCCCGCCGTCATGGCCTGCACCTCTCCGGCACGAATCACCGTTTCGTTGCCCATGGTGTCTTTGTGGGCTACAGCCCCACCCAGCATATAGGTGATGATTTCCATATCGTTGTGAGGGTGGGTGCCAAACCCACGACCCGGTTTGACCCAGTCTTCGTTAATCACCCGCAGAGCGCGGAAGCCCATATGGTCGGGATCATAGTAGTTGGCAAAGGAAAAGGTGTGATAGCTATTGAGCCAACCGTGGTAAGCGTGTCCACGTTCGTTCGATGGGCGTAGGGTAATCATCAAAACACCTCCGATATAGGTCAAAGACAAAAAGAATTAAACCGAACACATTCAACCAAACACACTCACCAGTTGCAAATGAATCACACGCCTCACCGTTCATCCTCAATGAGGTCGATCTCTCCAACACCTGACGAATGATTCCAACATGGATCGGTTGGCGATCGCCCGTCGTCTCAAGTCCCCTCTGCTCTCAGTTCACGCTTCCTGCGAACTCATGCACTCGATGCGATCGCACCGTTCTAAACAGTCAGGTATCTAAGCAGCTAAGTCTCAACGGATCGAGCGATAAATTTTGAGGGATAACTGTTGTAAAAGTCGTTATCAACTCAATGAATTCAGTTTATAGTGAGTACATAGGATTAGGGAAGTATGCACTTTTAAGTAAGGTACTATCCAAATGGAAACTAATGGAGAAAATCAGGCATACAGCGATCCATTGAGGTTGGTATCGGTCAATCCGTTGCCAAAAGAAGCAGGAGCCAATGGGGGAGAAGGGTCTCGTCTAGAGGCGAAGGGCGATCGCCTCACTTGTTCGGTTGAAACAACGCTGGACATTATTGGTGCCCGTTGGAAGGTGCTGATTTTGCATGAGTTATTTAACGGTGTAAAAAGGTTTAATGAACTGCACCGTTCACTGGTGGGCATTACCCAAAAGATGCTGACGCAACAGTTGCGTGAATTGGAACAGGATGGCATCGTACATCGGGAAGTGTATCAACAAGTGCCACCCAAGGTGGAATACTCACTCACCCCGTTGGGACGCACACTCGAACCAATTTTGGATGCGATGCATGAGTGGGGCACAACCTATCATGCCGAACGGCAAAAGCAACTGCAACAACAGCAACCGTAGCTTGTATGGCGTTGATGACGCTGCTCACCGATTTTGGCTTACAGGATGCCTATGTGGGAGTAATGAAGGGGGCGATCGCCTGCATTTCTCCAACTTCGCAAATCATTGATCTCACTCACGCCATTCCGCCGCAGGATGTAGCCGCTGCAAGGTTCGTACTCATGACGGCGGTGCCCTACTTTCCGATGGGAACGGTGCATGTGGCAGTGGTGGATCCGGGAGTAGGCAGCACTCGAAGGGCGATCGCGCTTCAGTTTGCGCAAGGCTACTTAGTAGGGCCAGATAACGGCATCTTTGGCGGTGTGTTGCAGCAGTATCCGGCGATCGCAGCAGTAGAACTTACGAATTCCAATTATTGGCATGTGCCCAACCCCAGCCACACCTTCCACGGACGAGACGTTTTTGCACCTGTCGCAGCGCATTTGGCAAATGGCGTTTTGTTGGAACGATTGGGACAACCCATTGACCCAGCTTCTTTGGTGACGCTGGAGTTCCCCAACTGGGAGCAAGAGGGCGATCGCATCATCGGCTGCATTCAATATGTGGATCATTTTGGCAACGCGGTGACGAATATTCCTGAAAGTGCGATCGCGCTACAGGATTGGTGGGTAGAGATTGCAGGGCATCTCCTAAGAGGGCGCACGACCTATGCAGAGGTCGCAGTCGGGGAGCCAGTTGCACTGATTGGTAGCCACAACTTTGTGGAGATTGCGGTGAATGGCGGTAGTGCGAAAGCAAGATTGCAATTGCAGGTGGGCGATCGCGTTGTGATTAGTTAATCTGCTGCGGCGATGGGTGAACTACAGCGCTGAGTGCGTTTTCGCAAGGAAGGGGGATTCTCATTCAGCCGTACCATTGCACAACGCCCCAATAAACTTGATTTCAGTATAGAGCAATGACCATTGCCCGCTTAGGCTGTTAACCACCAGATGAGCAGCACGATGGCTAAACCAATCAGAAAGTACACCCAGAGCGGAGTAGATTGACGCTGAGAAGAACGGGTAGGAGCAGTCGGCAGCGATTTCTCCCACCAATCATCGGATGTTTTGGACACTGGTGCAGGGCCAATTGAGGGAGCTACCCTACGTTCAGCAGCGATGATCTGATTAAACTTTCGAATTGCAGCTTTGCACTTTTCAATCATGTAATCGAGTTTGAGGTCTTCGTAAACTGCCAGTGCTTGCTCAAAATGTTGTTTCGCTTTCCAAGGATCATCAACTTCCCCAAATGCAACCCCTAAATTAAAGAGCGACATCCCTTCTCCGTCGCGATTGTCAATCTCTTGTGCAATAGCTACCGATTGCTGTAGGGAGCCAATTGCCTGTTGATAGTCCCCTAAATATTTGTAGGCAGTACCTAAATTGTTGAGACAAGCGGATTCTCCGTCGCGATCGCCAATTTCTTGTGCAATAGCCAAAGACTGCTGTAGGAAAGCGATCGCCTGCTGATAATCCTCTAAAGAGTTGTACGTAGCGCCTAAATTACCGAGAGCGTGGACTTCCCTGCTGCGATCGCCAATTTCTTGCGCAATAGCTAAGGATCGTTGAAGGAAGTCGATAGCCTGCTGATAGTCCTCTAAAGAACGGTGGACATTGCCTAAATTATTGAGAGAAGTGGCTTCTCCGTGGCGATCACCAATTTCCTGTTGCATGGCTAAGGACTGCTGAAAGCAATAGATCGACTGCTGATAGTTCCCTAAAAGGTTATAGGCAGTACCTAGATTACCGAAAGAAGCGGCTTCTCCACGGCGATTGCCAATTTCTCGTGCAATAGATAAGGATTGTTGTAGGAAGTTAATTGCCTGCTGATAGTTTCCTAAAGAACGGTGGGCATCGCCTAAATTATTAAGAGAAGCAGCCTCTCCATAGCGATATTTCATGTTCAAAAATAACTGGTGCGATTGGGTGTGTACACCGATCGCCTGTTGTACAAAGCCAAGAGATTTATAGTTATTCCCTAACCGTGTAAGTGCCCATGCAAGGTCTTGTTGTTCCTCGCCAGAAGGGGAACTGTTTGCTTGCCATTTCCGAGTCAGTCGCTCATAAACGAGCAGTCGTTCCTGCCAATAACCGCGTCGATCCAAAAAATCATCACAAGAATCAATAACCTGATACGCCGGGTGATACTGGCTTAGTTCACACCGATGATGGCATTCCTCTAGCTCAGCACGGCAGTCTTCCAGAGTTTGCTTTTTAGGAATGCGGTTGTTGGCAAAGTAGGCAATGGCAAGTTCGTGGGCGGTTTGGGTGCCCCCGGTTTGCTTAAGTGCATCCTGTACCAGGTGTTGCACCAGGCTGTGCAGCGTCCAGTTGCCTTCGGTGGTGGTGAGCAAAAAGCCCTGCTGGGTGAGGGTGTGCAGGTCTGCTTCGGTAATGGGATTTTCGGGCACCATGGCCTGGGCGGCTGCCAGCCCAAAGGCTTGGCGATACACACTCACCCGTTGCAGCATGGTTTGCAGGTGTGGCGGCAACTGCCCAAACACCACCGCAAAAATTTCGCCCACCTGAGCCTGGGGGTTCCCAGCATAGTTGCCAAACAAACCCCGAAAAAAGTCCAAGTCCGAAGCCGTGAGCCGAGCAAATTCACCCTTGGCATGGGTCACCCAGTTGGCCGCCAGGTTGAGCAATAGCGGGTGTCCCTGAGTCAGCGTCACCAAATCCGCAATCTGTTCGGTGGCATCCAACTGGGTTGCCAGTAGCTCTTGGGCCTCGGCAATGGTGAGGCCACCCAGCGGCAACCAGGTTCCAGGCAAACTGGCCTGTTGCTGGCTGGTGAGCAATAGGGTGCTGTTGCTGCCATGCTCCACCCAGTGCTGAAGAAAATCCTCGTACTCCTGCCAATGGTTGCTGGCTTGCACCGTCTCTAGCTGATCCAGCACCAGCAGGCATGGGGTTGCACACAGCCGTCGCCGCAGTTCTTCCCGGAGCTGACTGGATGTAAATTCGGGCGGCACCAGAAAGTTGATTTCCTGCAAAATCCACGCCGCAATCCCGCTAAATGGTGTTGGCTCTTTGAGCTGAATCCACAGCGCTTTTTGATAAGTCGAAGCAGTTTTCCAATGCTGAAATACCGTGGCGGTAATTACCGATTTGCCAAAGCCACTACTGGCCACAATGCCCATTAAGGGCTGCTTTTGCTCGTGCCACTGGTTCAGTTGGGCAACCGGCTTGGCACGATACACCGTATTGCTTCCCACTTTGGGCGGCGTATCGGTGGCGGTGGCGGGCAGCGCATAGCGAATTTCGATGCGGCCTGTGTAGGTATCACCGATTTGTCCAATCGTGTTGGCATTAATTTGATTGTTTTTGCCGCCGTGGTTGGTTTGCTCCATTTGCCAAACGCTGCATTAAGGTCGCGGTGATGCTAATTCAAAAACGGGCTGATTCAGTGTTGTTTGATACTCCATTTACTTCGCCCACGTAGGCTTTCCCTCATCCATCTAGTTCGCCTGCGCCCACCTAAGTTTTCCCTCGTCTATCTGGTTTGTCTACGCCCACATAGGTTTTCGCTCATCCATCTAGTTCGCCCGCGAATGAATTGCGGGCTAGTATGGTAAGTCCACTGAAGTGGACTGTGGGGGGTTGGGTCAACGGTTTAGTCCCTTTAGTGGGCTTCCTTTTGTTAGCCCGCAATTTATTCGCGGGTGGGTCATTGGGTTGCACATTGGCCTTTCTGCATTTATGGGTAGGCGATCGCGCTACACATTTGCCTGCAATTTGTTCGTGAATATGGATCGGCTGCACGGTATCGATCGCTGCACGCATCGAGTCAACGTTAGGTTTTGCAAATTGGCCCATTATTCTTCAAATTAGGAGAATTTGCCAAGTAAGCTACTTGCTGTAGTCATCGCCAATGCGATCGATGCGATCGGCTTTGATTTGGTATCCCTTGGCTTGGTCGTAGTTTTGCTGGTTCATGATCACCTGCTCTTGCCGTTGCGATTGGTCGAGGTTGAGAATCTGCTGCGCCATCTGCTGTACCTCAGCCGCAAACTTATCATCCATAACCATTTCTGCATCCAGCACTTTGGTTAGCTTGTCGGCTTCGGCCTTGGCAATGGCGGGATTGGGCGCTGCTTCAACCGTGGCGATCGCCTTTTCCGCAGGCTCTCGTCCCTTAAACTGCTTCTTGATAGCACTCCACAAATCTTCCGTAAGCTTTTCTGCTCCCTTGCCAACAGCCCCTTCCACAAACTTGGTCACGATTAGCCCCATGATGACCCCTGCTGTAATTGGCTCCATCGTGCGATCTCCTGGTGAATGTACTGCTGAGCGCTTCTATTTTTCTTGGTTGTAGCTCAGTTTTTCCCTGATGAAAAGGTTTTTGCTATCTCGAAATTGGTGGTTAGGTTTAGTTTCAACTACATGCAATCTTCTACATATCAACAAAACTAAAGCAAAAAAAGAGGCCGTACAAAGTTTAACTTCGTACAGCCTAACGCTCACTCTGAAGGCTAATTAAAACTAAAGACGTTGATAAAAGATTAGGCTTGTTCCCACAGTTCTAGAACCTTGCCCGGCAGGAACTCAGCAATTTCTTCAACCCGTTCAGGAGATAGCTGCTCTTTCGTTGCTGAAAACACTGCTTTTACAGCGCGCTCTGCTTCCATATCGGGCACTCCTGCCTCCTGTTTAACGCGAAACAGGAACGTGGAATCCTTAATCTTAAGGGCAGGGCGAACCTTACTCAAAAAGTGAACAACAGGGTTCGTATCTTCCCACAAATCTTCGACTTCGGTGGCCAAAGGTGTTGCTGCATAGAGCGTTCTATCATCGTTCTCTTCCATTAGGGGAGAGTGCAATTCGTCTGCGACATTTTCCACGGCTTCATTCGTCATCATGTCGCGCATCGTACGAAAAACGACTTCAGTAATATCGCGTGCATCATACAAGTCAGCTAGTCCAGCTTCATTCATCACTTTCTCCAAAAAGGAGTGATGCTGGTTCGCAGGGAGGATGCGAGAATCTTCCACTTCTGTGGGATCAATTTCAGGAAGATTTTTGTTGTAAGTTTGATCTGCCATAATTCACTCACCTGCACATTTTTAATAAAGAAACGGCTTCACATTTGAGTCGCCGATCGCATCAATGCAGGATTAAACCTTGCATGTATTCTCGTCAAATGGAAGTGGTTTCAAACTGTCATTACTTTTACATAGGGTTTATTGATTTACACTGCTCTCAAGGTTGAGATAGCCATCGCCAAAAGGTAGAAAAAGCAAATCTGATTGTTGCAATAACCGATCGAATAGAGAAATTCCTTTTATGCTGGAATCGTAGCGGTAGGATGAATGCCATGAGTCAATCGGTCGTACACCAGCCTGTTGTGTTTCAAGGGCAGTTTGGCGAATACACGATTACCGATCGCGATCGCCAAGGAGTGTTGGTATATCGGGTGGCGCTGCTGGTGGCGGCGATCGCTTTTGCGATGGGAAGTGGTTTGGCATTGTGGCAAGGTGCTGATCCAACAACGCTACGCTTCATTACACCGTTGTACACCGTATTTGTAGCGGCGCTGGGAGTGGCGTTGTGGACGATTCACATTTATATGGCGGCACTACACCGCACGCTGCAACTGTTTTGGGTGGTGGGTGTTGTAGGGGCGATCGCTGCCGCGCATCTCGACCCACAGCCCTTTGTGCAGACGGTATACGAGTCTTTGCCAGCCTTGTTTGGTGTTGGGTTTACTTTTGCAGCATTAACTGGCATCTATTTCAAAGAAGCCTTCTGCTTTAATCGGTTAGAGACAAAAGTGCTAACCCCGCTTGTCCCATTTTTGCTGTTGGGGCACCTGGTGGGCTGGCTTCCCATCCTAGCCGAGCAAGTGCTGTTGGGAATTTGGGCTGTGTTGATGCTCATTTTTGCGATTCGCAAGTTTAGCCAACCCGCCGCTTCCGATATTGGCGATAAAAGCGTGTTTGAGTATTTACAAACGAAGCACTAAGCAGGCAGTAGAATCCAGGTTTGGTGCACAGCTTCACTCGATCGGGGGTATCGAGCCTTGGGATTTTGGAGTGTAGGCTAGAGACACGGGCAACCCCCGTACTCGTCAATCCACCCTTTTACAAATCCTCATGCTAGCGACTACTCTTAAGCCGTTGCCCATCGAAGCTTCTCGCATTCGCCTAGCGGTGCGATCGCTCCAGCCGCAGCTCGTCGCATGGCGACGCAACCTGCATCAACGGCCAGAGCTTGCCTTCAACGAAACCCTAACCTCAGCTTTTATCGTGCAAAAGTTGACGGAATGGGGCATTGAGTATCAGGCAGAGGTTGCAGGCACGGGCGTTGTTGCAACCATTCAGGGTGGTCGGCCAGGGCAGGTGTTTGCCATTCGGGCAGATATGGATGCGCTGCCCATCCAAGAAGCCAACGAGGTGCCCTACAAGTCGCAGCACGAAGGCAAAATGCATGCCTGTGGTCACGATGGTCATGTGGCGATCGCTCTGGGTGCGGCTTACTACCTCTCCCAACGCGCCGAACAACTCCCCGGCATCATTAAATTTATTTTTCAGCCTGCGGAAGAAGGCCCCGGTGGAGCCAAACCTATGATCGAAGCAGGCGCACTCAAAAATCCCGATGTAGATGCCATCATTGGCCTACATTTGTGGAACAACATGCCGCTGGGTTCCATTGGGGTGCGATCGGGCGCACTGATGGCCGCTGTCGAATTATTCGATCTTACGATTCAAGGTAAAGGGGGCCATGGCGCTCTACCGCATCAAACGGTCGATTCCATTGTTGTCGCATCCCAAATTGTGACCGCATTGCAAACGATTGTGGCCCGCAACGTCGATCCTGTAAAGTCTGCCGTGGTGACGGTCGCTAGCTTTCATGCAGGAAAAGCCAACAATGTGATTGCCGATTCGGCCCACCTCACAGGCACCATTCGATACTTCGATCCCACTTTTACTGACTTTTTTGAAACTCGCTTTCACCAAATTGTGGGCGGAATTTGCCAAGCCCACGGAGCCACCTACCATCTCGACTATCACAAACTGTATCCACCCGTTATTAATGACGAGGCGATCGCCAACCTCGTGCGCTCCGTTGCCGAAGACGTACTGGAAACGCCCCTAGGTGTGGTGCCCGAATGCCAAACCATGGGTGGCGAAGACATGTCCTTCTTCCTTCAAGAAGTTCCTGGCTGCTACTTCTTCCTGGGTTCCGCCAATGTGGATAAAGGGTTGGCCTATCCCCACCATCACCCCCGCTTCGACTTTGATGAAACCGCATTAGGTATGGGCGTAGAAATGTTTATTCGCTGCGTCGAGCGCTTTTTCAACATCGAGCTATAGGAGCGAGGGTTTAGGGATTAGGATTTAGGGGCTAGGATTTAGGATTTAGGGGCTAGAGACTCGTAGTTCATCACAGTAATTTTTTCGAGGTTTTGTAATCTCGAAAAAAATTGATTGATTGGAGTTTTGATAGTGTGAAACCTATCAAGAACTGCGTGACGACAGCGTACGAGAGGTTGAGAATTTGGACTTGGTGAGCCATAATTCCAACTCACAGGCAATCCCAATCAATACTTTTCCCACAAAATTTCTACCCTCTAACCCCTAGCACCTAACCCCTAACCCCTAGCCCACCGCTATGAACCAAGACGCTGAAATTGCCCATCTCATCGACTTAATGCCAGCATCAGGGCGCATGTATTGCAAGCTGCAAAGCCGATCTGAGCAACCTCAAGTCATTGCAGCGGATTTGCCCTTGCCCTGGAGCAAGAGCCGCCCCATTCGTATTAATTTTGACCTGTGGGCTGATTTGACGCGGCCCCAGCGTGACTTGCTGCTGCTGCGGACAGTGTGTTGGCTTAATACTGCCCGCTGGCTCAAGTTTGACCTGTCGCGGGGGGTATTGGCGGCAGGCTTGGTCGGGTCGCTGGTGGAATTGGTGCAAGGCGATGTAGTTGGCGTTGTCACGGGAACTTCGCTGATGGGCTGGGCGGGCTGGCGCATCTGGCAAGATAGCCGCAGCTCACAGCAAGAGATGCAGGCAGATGAGGCGGCGGTTAGCTTTGCTCAGCAGCGTGGCTATGGTGAACAGGACGCAGCCCGTCACTTGCTGGGTGCCATTGAAGCAGTAGCAAAAATTGAGAATCGCTTTGGTCTGGATTTTGTGGAATTGCTGCGGTGCCAAAATTTGAGGGCGATCGCAGGTCTCTCTTCTGTCAATATTCCACCCGATTTTCGGAACCTAAGGTAGTGTACAGGGCTGGATAAGCCGCAACACCCACGTTTGCTTCAATGAAAACAACCCCTCAGAATGCTCACCATTCAAAGGGGTTATTGAATATCGAAAATTGTGATCTACAAAATCATTAGCAAATCGTTAGCCAGAAACCTCACGGGCGATCGCTCAACCGGGAGACAGTTGCAAAACAAGCGCTTGTCGGTCAAACGATTGCACCTTACCAGCACTGCCAAGATCGGTTACAACCCGCTCTAGCAACTCCGTTGCCCGCTCACGATGCTGGTGTTCTCGTCCACGTAGCCGTACCTGAAACTTAACCGAATCACCCTTCTCCAGCCACTTAATAGCATGGTCGATGCGCACTTCATAATCGGCATCGCTTACATTAGGGCGTAGCTTAACTTCCTTCACGCTAGGGCGTGCACTTTGCTTTTGGCGTTTCTTTTGCTGGTACTGATACTTGCCGAAGTCGAGGATCTTAGCAACGGGCGTATCTTTCCCCTCAGAGACGACGACCAGATCAAGGCCAACATCCATAGCCTGCTGCAACGCATCACGAGTGTTGATCAATCCTTGATTGTTGCCCTCGTGATCAATCAGCAGAACCTGTGGCGAACGAATTTGGCGATTTACCAGTTGTTTTGGTGTTGTAACGATAGGACACTCTCCTTAAACAGTTAAAGATGCTAATTACTAGGGTACCGTACCGCTACCCGGCTAACACCCTCCCAACGGTCGAAAAGCGTTGAGAAAATCTTGAGAATTTCTGTGTTTTTTGTTGCCTTACAGCCCTAAGCTCAATTGCCAGCTCAGTAGCCGTCCCGTGTGTGAGGGCGAATAATCAATCAACCGCAGTTGCCAGGTGCCTCGTGGAGACTGGTTGAGCAGCTGCCGCAGCATAGGCGTGGTCTTTAGCGTGTAGGTGGTTTGCAGGCGGGTGGCGCGTCCCAACGTGCGGCTTTGCAACAAAACCGGGTCCGCCGATAGGGGCAGCAAGGTAATTTCCAGATCGCCTAAATATTGATGTTCCACGTCGAGGGTAAGCCGCAAATCTCGAAGTGGTGCCGTCTCCAAAACCTGAATCAGGCTGGTTGCGCCACCCAGGTTAAAGTCAGGAATTGTGGTTGGTGTTATGTTTTGCAAGGTGACCCAGCGTGTTGGAGCCGCCGCAACGGGAAGGCGATCGCGCGCAGCCTGAACCGCTTTTGCGGCATTGACTTTGCCATAGCCAAACCAGCGAGAATGCCCGTTAGCATTATACGTTCCAAAGCGATTTCCCAATTGGGGATCGGCATCGGTATCTACAATTTTGTCGGCGGTGTTCTGCAAAATTTGCTTTACATCACGGGCGGTCAAAAATGGATTGACCGACAAAATTAATCCGGCAATCCCAGCCACCACCGGGCAAGAACTCGACGTTCCCCCAAAGGTATTGGTGTAGTCGCCAGGGCCATAGCCTGTAGAACCCAGGCGATCGCTTGTCACCACACCCTGCCCGGCCAAGCTGCCCTGAATTTGGGGAGCCGTGAAGACATAACCCGTCTGTGGCAGCCAAACTCCCGGTGGTGCGTTATTACTAGGGGCACATACCGAAATCGCATCGCCCCAGTTGCTGTAGGCCGCCTTTTTGCCCAGGCTGGTGCTGGCCGATACCGTAATCACATCGGGATGCACGGCATACCCATTCAGCCAGTTGGTATTGCCCTTCAGCACATCGCCCTGCCAGCCCCGCTCATTGACCGTGCCGCTCACCGGGCGGTTGGCATTCCCTGCAGAAAACACAATGACGCAGCCTTTGCCATTGCGCCCTTGAGTTGCCGCCCGAGTCATCACGGCTCGCTGCCGCAGCGAGAGAGAGAAGTACACCGCACTAGGCCCCCAACTGCAGGAAATCACAGCGGCTCCCTTGTCGATCGCCCAGTTAAACAAGTCCTCAATTGCCTGATCATCCAAATAGCCCGTCGTGCGGATCGGCATCAGGCTACAGCCCGGAGCCACCCCCACAATGCCAACCGTGTTTTCTTCGGCCACGGCCACACCCGCGCAGGCGGTGCCATGGTTCTCGTGGGCTTCTTCGGGCATGGGTAGAACGTCATTGCGCTTGAGGTCGCGGGGAGCCACAATCTTGCCCTTGCCCTGAAAGTCGGGATGGTTCAGGTCAACCCCATCATCCGTAATCGCCACCACAATCGATCGCACGCCCCGAGTCACATCCCATGCCGCTTCAGCCGAAATGTGGGCAGACTGCACAATTTGCACACCACCCGTATTGCTGAGATACCACTGGCGACCGTATTCCGAATCGGTAGGCCGATACAACGGCTGTGCCTGAATCACCACATTGGGTTCGGCCACCAAAACTTCGGGCATGCGCATAAGTTGGTTGGCCAATTTGATGGGGTTGGCCGTGGCAAACTGCGTCAGCTCAAAGACAAAGGTTTGAGCAATGCCTGCCACAGGTTTAATGCCGCGAATGCCCAGGGAGGTGGCGATCGCCCGAATCGTCTCCATTTCGACCGAACTGCCAAACTGCACCGTCAGCTCATTGGTCAGATATACCAAGGTTTCGGGACTGTTTTCCATGGCGTATACGTGACTGGCAAACACGACCGAGGTAGCACTCCGCGCCGCTTGCATGGCCGACTCAAGCTGGCTTGGCTCGACCCGCAGCTCCACCAAATTCACCGTGGCGATCGCCATGGCCGATAGAGCACCCACATGGTTGGCCAACGCTTCCACCGATGCCTCGGGAACTAGCCGCACCGTCAAGCGATCGCGCACCTTGGTTAACCGCAACTCCTCGCCGCCCCGCTGCAAAATCAGCCCCTCTTGCTCAGGCAGAACTCCCCCCTGCGATGGCGTTGGGTTTGACGGTTGATTTGGGTCAAAAGCAGTCATGGCACGTGTTCCGCAGCATCAAGACCCATCCATAGTAATCGCAAATTTTTCGGACGTTACGAAATTGTGTCAATCCCTTCAAAATGCGATTCAAAATGCGATCGCACCCTGCCATGTACCAGCGCTCATTGGGCAACTGCACCCGCCTACGCAACAGGAACCTTCTCGCAATTTGCCGCGTCTCAATAGCATTAGCAGGTTGGGTAAAACCCTTACCAAGCAAGGCCTTGAGCAGGTCTTGCCAAAACCTGCATGCATTAGGTGATAAGATTTAAGGCTGAATAAACCGGCCTCAATGTTTTGCCACCTGTCCACTGTCCTTCAACGACATAGCCAACCCCTTTCATGCTGAACCCAAAATTTGTTCGCTTTGTTTCCCTGATCGGTTTGTTGTCGCTGCCCGCTGCCGCACTATTTGCGGGTAGCGCCGTGGCTCAGGTGCCTGACTTGCCCACTTCGGGTGACACTCTAGAAGAGTTGCCCAGTAGCGATGACATTCGTCCGCTATCGGAAGCGAACACCCTCCTCAGCATCGCCGCCGGACGCCGACTCATCGACGAAGCCACTCAAGCATTTAACGGACAAAACTATGGCGAGGCCACCCGTAAGCTACAAGAGGCTCGTCAGCTGTTCAATCAGCTCACCAACTTTTATCAAGACCTGTTCAACAGCTTTACCGGAGTAGACAATCGCATTGCCGATAGCCTGCGTCGGCAAGCCTTTGATACAGCGCAACTGCGCGATGAGGCCACCTACCAGCTGGCGCTGGTGCACCGGGCTCAAAACCAGCCCGAATTGGCTGTCCCTCTACTGATTCAAATTGTGCGCAGCCAGCAGCCCACCCGCGACTTGGGCCAGCGGGCTTATCGTCAGCTCTTTGAGCTGGGTTTTGTAGATTCGGCCTATCCACGCACGCAGGATACGGGCGCAACGCCACCTGCCAACGTGCCCAACTAGCACTAAACTTGCGCGATCGCCGATCATGCATAGCATGCAGCGAAATGTGCAAATTACCCGGAATGCGCGATCGCCCAATCGCCATATCCGAATTCGATGCGAAGCAACTACACTGGGCAATAGGGGAATTGTTTCTGGAGGTGGCATGATTAGCCCGAGTCAAGTTGAGGCCATGATTAAAGCGGGATTGCCCGATGCCGAAGTGCAAATTCAAGACCTCACAGGTGGTGGCGACCATTATCAAGCCGTCATTGTTTCTTCTTTGTTTGAAGGAAAAAGCTTGATTCAGCAGCACCAAATGGTTTACAAAGCGGTAAACCAAGCAATGTCTTCTGAAGCAATTCACGCCCTATCGCTCAAAACCTATACGCCCCAAGCCTGGGTTGAAGCAGGGCAAAAAGCCTAATTGTTTTGGTTTATTTGGCTGTTTATCCAGTTGGCTGTTTATCCAGTCGGCTGTTTACACGCTAAATCGTGAAGGCCGTGAACAAACGTGATGATCATGGGTTCAGTTCGTTGACCCATTCGATAGATCGGTAAGGTTTAGTTACTTAGTTGTAGGACAGTGCAATGACTCCAGAGTTAAAGCAACGCATCGACGACATTATCAACAACGACAAGATTGTTGTGTTCATGAAAGGCACAAAGCTGATGCCTATGTGTGGGTTCTCCAACAATGTGGTGCAAATCCTCAACATGTTGGGCGTTCCCTTCCAAACGTTTGACGTGCTGTCGGATGAAGAAGTCCGCCAGGGTATCAAGGAATATTCGGGTTGGCCCACCATTCCCCAGGTGTATGTGAATGGCGAATTCATTGGCGGTTCCGACATCATGATTGAGCTGTACCAAAAGGGTGAACTCCAGCAAATGGTCGAGGTGGCACTTGCCTCCTAGTCTGGTTGCTTGCTAGCCAGTCCATCATTTTCCGAGCACCTCATCTGTTCCCATGCAGACGAGGTGCTTTGTTTTTAGCACCTGTATGGAGACTTGCGCCGCTGATCATTCCGTCTGTGCGTGGTTTCGCTAGCAAAGAATGCTAACGTCGGAATCGTAGTTTTTTGAATGCGATCGCCATGTTTGCGCTCACCAATGCCACGGTGTACACCAGCCAACGCGTACTGCAAAACCATGCCGTGCTGATGGAGGGCGATCGCATTGTAGAGGTGCTGCCGACTGCAAACGTGCCCAGCACGTACCCAGCCGTGGATGTGGGTGGTGCTCATGTGGCTCCTGGCTTTGTGGATTTGCAGCTAAATGGCTGTGGTGGCGTTATGTTCAACGATGCGATCGCCCCAGAAACCCTCGACATCATGCATCGCACCAACCTCCAGTCGGGAACCACCAGCTACTTGCCCACCCTCATTACCGCATCCGATGAAGAAATGCTGGCAGCGATGGACTTGGTGCAACAGTACCGCCAGCAGCATCCCTATCAAGTGTTGGGTCTGCATTTAGAAGGGCCTTATCTCAACCCCATTCGCAAAGGCATCCACAACGGAGACGATGTGCGTCCAGTAGATGCAGCCATGCTGCACAAAATCGCTCAATACGGGCGCGGCACGGTGAAGCTGGTAACCATGGCTGCAGAGCTGGCTCAGCCCGACGACATTCAGGAGTTGATAGAAGCAGGGATCGTCATATCCATGGGGCACAGCCACGCGACCTATGAGCAGGCGATCGCCATGTTTGATGCAGGCGTGAGTATGGCGACCCATCTGTTTAATGCGATGACTCCTTGGCAGGGTCGCAGCCCTGGTGTGGTGGGAGCCGTGTTTCACCATCCCAAGGTGACGGCGGGGATCATTGCGGATGGGCACCATGTCCACTTCGCTTCGATTGCCCTGGCAAAGCACATTCTGGGCGATCGCCTCTTCTTTGTGACCGATGCCACACCGCCGGTGGGTACCAATCTAGACTCGTTTGCGATTGGCGGGCAACAGGTGTTTTATCGCGACGGCAAGTGCATATCGGCAGATGGCACGCTGGGTGGCTCGGCCCTCACCATGATTGAAGCCGTCGCCAACGGAGTTCAGCAAGCCGGCATTCCGTTAGATGAGGCACTGCGCATGGCCTCGACCTATCCCGCCCGAGCGATCGCCATGGAGGATGAATTGGGGGCGATCGCCCCTGGCTATGTGGCAAATTTGGTGGTGTTCAGCGATGCATTCCAAATTTTGGGCGTATGTGAGGCGGGCACCTATCGCCCTGCCGAGGCGTTAAATCTATCTTCAAAGGGTTGATTCAGCACTCTATCGCGTTCATAATCCTGACAGCAGCACAATGCTGATGCTGTTTTGCGGAGTTGCATCATGTCCGTTAAAGAATTGCAAACTCAGGTACTCGACCTTTCCGTGAGCGATCGCATGGCGCTGGTTCAGGTGGTTGTGCAATCCCTGCGCGATCCCCATCAATGTAGCGATCGCCGCACCCTTGTCCACAAAATGAAAGGCTTGCTGCGGACGGCCCAGCCAGCCCCAACCGATGCCCAAGTGGCAGATATGCTGAACCAACGCCAAATGGAGCGCACCCTGACTTGAGATTGTTGATTGATAGCCCCATCATTCTTGATTTTTTGCTGCATCGCGATCCCTTTATGCGAGATGCCGAAGCCCTCGTGGATGCCATTAGTTCTGGACTCATTGTCGGTTATGTCACGGCTTCCACCCTATCGGACATTTTTACCATTGCCCTCAAGCACACCCACAGTACCGATCGTGCCAAAGAAGCCGTCGCCCTGGTGCTAGCCATGATGGAAATTTGCCCCGTCAACCGTGCCGCCCTGGAGTTGGCGCTGACCTCTACCAATGCCCATTTGGATGATGCAATCCAAAATGCAAGTGCCATCACCCAGGGATTGGATGCGATTGTGACGCGCGATCGCACCTTTACCAATCCCTTAATTCCCGTACTATCCGTCGCGGAAGCGCTCGACCGACTGGACGATGGAGCTTAGGCGTCTGCTAGCTCGTTTGCCAAAACCAGAATTGCCACAGCGTTGAAACAGACCTCAGAATGGCTATAGTGTGAAAGCTGGGTTTCGCCCATTGGAGAGGTTGTTCACGCATGTCGTCACTCTACTGCACCCAAGGTCATCAAAACGTTGCAGGTAGCCGCTTTTGCTACCTCTGCGGCGAAAAGCTTCAGCCTGCCCAAGAGGATGGGCCAGCCAGAGTGCAGGGTGTGTTGTTGGGTGGCGCATCCACCGATACGCTGAGTCAGCGCTATCGCATTTTGCGACAGCTGGGCCATGGTGGCTTTGGCCGTACCTACTTGGCCGAAGATCTAACCCGCTTTAACGAACTCTGTGTTCTCAAAGAATTTGCGCCTCAGGTGCAGGGTAGCCATGCGCTGCAAAAAGCCGAGGAGCTATTTGAGCGTGAAGCTGGGGCGCTGTACCAACTCCAGCATCCTCAAATTCCCCGGTTTCGAGAGTTGTTTCGCACCACGTTTGAGCAGCAGCCGCGCTTGTTCTTAGTCCAAGACTATGTGGAAGGGCCAACCTATCGGCAAATTTTGGAATCGCGTCGGTATGGCGATCGCACCTTTACCGAAGCCGAAGTGACTGAGCTGATGCGGCATCTGCTGCCCGTGCTGCACTACATCCACAGCATGGGGGTGATTCACCGCGATATCGCTCCCGATAATTTGATTCAGCGATCATCCGATCAGTTACCCGTTCTAATTGATTTTGGTGGAATCAAGCTAATTGCGGCTAGTGTGGCATCGGCCTATGCGCCAGAGCCAGCCTACCTTACCCGCGTTGGCAAAGTCGGCTATGCCCCCGAAGAGCAAATGCAGCAGGGCAAAGTGTTTCCCCATAGCGACCTGTACGCCCTGGCCATGACGGTGCTGGTATTGCTCACTGGGCGCGAACCGGGCGAACTTGGCCCCCCCGATCGAGGGCTTTGGCAGCAGTGGGTATCCGTGAGTCCGGCGTTTTTGCTGGTGCTAGAGCGCATGATGTTGGCAAATCCGATGGCGCGCTACCAATCGGCCACTGAGGTGATGCAGGCTCTAGAGCAACTGCCGCAATCGTTTACTCCGCCGCTGCCGCTCCAGCATCATCCGCCTTCGCCCACCTATCCACCCTCCACGCCCGATTATCCACCGCCAAACTATTCCACCGCCAATTACCAAACCCAGGCCCCAGTTCCGCCAGCTTCCAATATGGGAACGGTCGTGTATCCCAATGCGGCTGTCCCTTCAGCCCAACGCAAGTCGGGGGGGGCGGGTTGGGCATCGGCGCTGCTGGTGCTGTTTGTGTTAGGTGCCGTTGGCACCGGGGCATGGCTCACGCGCAGTTTGTGGCTGCCCCGAGGCGAAGAAGGCGTAGTGGATTCAGACCCCAGTCCTTACCCACCAGACGAGCAAGCCCGTAAAGAGGTTCTGCGGCAGCGACGACAAGAGTTGGGCGTGAACTCTAGTTTTTTGGTGCGGTTAACCGATGCCTCGTTTCATCGAGAGCATCCAGAGCTAGACGGACGCAGCCTCACAAATGGGCCGGAAGATGCCCGATGGCGAGAAGAATGGGATGCGATCGCCAGCCAATATCTCGACACCTTTGAACAACAGCTCAGCACCGAGGCTCGTCGCCGCATGGGCGAGTTTGGGGCAAGCGATCGCGAGTCTTGGAAGCAAGCCGTGAATCGGCTAAATGTGAGCAGCCGTGCACTCAATGACCTGGCCGATGCACGGTTCTTCCAACTGTATCCCGATTGGCGTGGGCAAGATTTTATTGATCAGCCAATTGGACAGGTTTGGCAGGCGATCGCGCTAGATCAGCTTCAGTCGTTGCAAGCGGGCGATCGGTTGGAGCGGATTGAGTTTGATCCGGGAGCCTTCAACACATCCGTTGGCGGAGATTTAGCAGCGGGCGAAGGCATGGTCTATATCGCTCAAATGCAACAAGGGCAACTCTTTCGTATGAATGTGCAGGCTCCACCCGACTCAACCCTGCTGTCCCTGTATGTACCCGTTCCCACGCAGGAGGTGCCAGTATTGCTAGAAGACTCGTCGGATACGCAATGGTCTGGAACCCTACCCCAGTCTGGTTTTTATGAAATTGTGGTAGTTACCAATAGCCCCGATCGCGATCGCGCCTTTGGCTATAGCGTCAACCTTGCAGCCGATGAGGTGACGATGACCATTGAGCCTGAGCCTTCTCCTTCCCCGACTGAAGATGTGCCGATTGGCCCCAAAGCCGATAACTAGTCACGACAAAACGATTAGCCTGAGGCGTCAGCCGAACTCACTTGGATTGAGACAATAAGTGATGAATTAGCTCAACAACTCCAGCACCCCGAGCTGATTCAGTAACATGATGGGCGATCGCCTTCACACTAGGCAATGCATTGGCCACGGCCACACCATAGCCACACGCCTGAATAAAGTCGATGTCATTTTCAGCATCGCCAACCCCCACCACGGTTGAGGGCTCTAGCTCTAGCTCCGCCAAGGTTGCCTGTAACCCCGAAACCTTGTTGACTCCCGGCGGCAGCAACATTACCGCTCCTTTGTTCAAAATAATGTCGAGATCGAGGTTCATATCATCGATGAGCTGCTGAGCCACCCGATCGTGGGGTTCCCACGTGGCAACAATTACTCGACCAACCGCCACATCCACACTGCGATCGCGCATGAGTTGGCGAAATTCGTCCTGCATGGTGATGGAGTCGGTGGTAGTTTGCAGGCGATCGCGCAACTGCTGAATAAATTCATCCGGTGGCCGCTCTCCAAACAATTGCACCGACTGATCATGAGGGCGATATAGCGCAGCGCCATTTTCGGCAACCACCCGATCAAACAGATCCGGCTGAGGGCACACCTCCAAAAAATCATCTAACCGTCGTCCGGTAATCAAGATGAGCTGCTTGCCCGCATCTCGCCAACGAGCCAACGCATGCAGCGTCTCCTCCTCTAGCAGCCCATCGGTGGCTACGGTTCCGTCATAATCTGTCGCGATCGCGCGATAACTCATGCAAACTCCATGAAGCAGATGCATTCACCATATCATGAGCATTTGTTGACGAGGTTAAGCCACAACAGATTCACAAGTACGTCTTTAGACGGATAAATCGTCGATATTCCTTGAGGTTGATCTATCGTCTACCCCAAACTTAATTAGCCCCTCAGCTCCTGTTAAGAGTATGTTGAATTACTTTCCATTTAGCTTCCATTTTCACTTTCAATTTCATTTCATTCAATGTTCTAAAAATTCACTCAAGTATTTCATCAAATTAATATATAATTTCATCCTATTTCCATCAATTTTGCATAATTTTCTATATTTTAAGTCGATCATCTAATAATTCCGCACATATTATTTAACATCAGTTTCAGTTAAGTTTTTTGGGGAACCGCGCGGCGCGCGATTCTCAAAGAAAGCATGTTTTTGCGTGCGCGTCATGCACGCAAAAATGGGCACTTTAGCTTATCCAAAACTCACGTTATTTATGAGAAAGCGAAAGAAGCAATGCGATCGCCCACAGACGACTCAGGGTATGATTTTTTCACTTGATTGGGCATCACAACATTGTTGGCAACCGCTGCACTCATCGCTAAATATTTAATCCTTGCCGTTAGTTATATCGGGCTGGGGCTGGGTTTCTTTCCGGGATTGCGTATGAACCGCGCCACCATTGCGATCGCGGGTTCTGCGGCGGTGCTAGCGTTGGGCTTGCTGTCATTGAGCGAGGCGTGGGCGGCAATCGACCCCACCACCATTGTGTTTTTGTTTAGCACGATGGTGGTCAATGCGTATCTCAGTTACTCCGGCTTCTTTCAGCTAGCGCTGTTCTATCTAACCCGGCTAACCACCAGCCCATTCGGCTTATTGGTTACCTTAACGTTTGGCAGTGGCCTACTGTCAGCGGTGTTTCTCAATGACACGATCGCCATTGTGTTTACACCACTCACCATTGCCCTGGCCCAATCGCTCAAGCTCAATCCCATTCCCTATTTGCTGGCGCTGGCAGCTGCTACAAACCTTGGCTCTGTGGCCACGCTCACTGGCAATCCGCAAAACATTTTGGTTGGGTCGTTTTCGGGAATCAGCTACCTGTTCTTTGCCCAAGTCATGAGTCCGATCGCCCTGGTGGGATTGGCAATTCAGCTGGGATTGCTCTGGTGGATGTATCCTGAGGTGCGATCGCTTCAACCCCAGACCTATTGCCCAACCTTTCGCTGGCGCATCCATCGACCTTTGCTGCGCAAAACATTAGTTGTTTCCGTCGCCATGTTGGCAGCATTTATTGTGGGGTTGCCGCTGGCACAGTCGGCCTATGTGGCGGCGGCACTGCTGCTCATTACCCGCCGCATCAAGCCTCAGCGCGTTCTCAAAGATGTGGATTGGGGTGTGCTGGTGTTGTTTGCAGGGCTATTCATCCTCACACGTAGTTTGCAAAACCTGAACGTGCTGAATGGAGTTGCCAACTGGGCCAACCATCCTGCCAGCCTAACCTTGCTGGTTACGGGATTGTCCAATCTCATTTCCAATGTTCCGGCGGTGTTGCTGCTGCAAACGTTTGTTGCACCCGACGACACCCAATCCTGGATGCTATTGGCTGCTGGCTCAACCCTGGCCGGAAATCTGACGTTGTTTGGAGCTGTTGCCAACCTGATTACCGCTGAAGCCGCAGCAGCGCAGGGCTACCCGCTCTCTTTTTGGACGCATCTCAAATTTGGCGTACCGCTCACCGTGATGGTATTGGCGATCGCCTACGGGTGGATTGTATGGCAAGTACCCTAAACGACCGACAGGAAGCTTTCTCCCAAAAAGGCGAAAGTCGCACGATGCCAGACAAGAAGCCTCGCCCAGCATCATGCCAACTCCATGCCTACCTCAACGTGAGTTTTGAATCAGCTCAAGTGTCCATGCCAAAACTGGCGTTCACTCATCAACTCGGCAGCCAAACGAGGCTTTGCCTTGATGGGGATGAGCAAATTCCATCCATTCACCCCCATCAAGGCAGTCATTACGGAACCGAGACAACGGACTGCGATGCTACCCAGGTGCGGTAGAGCAAGCGCTCCACGACGGCGGGCAGCGCTACCAAAAAGATGCCCTCCAAAGCCGCATCATGCGAGGCAATCCACTGACCTGTTAAGGTCACTTCCAGATAGGTGTCATCCACCACTGAAAGGGTAAACAGGCCCCGACCTGCGGCACCCAATGTTGTCAACACATCCCCCAATCCAGGAATGTGCTGGGGCAGCAAAAAGGAGGCGCTCCCCGGCTCAACATGCAGAGTTTGCCCTGCCTGTAGCGATAGCATGACTCGTTGTGCAACGACGGTTTCTAAGGATTGTGCGATCGCTTCTATGTGCAATCCTGCATCCATGTATGTAAGCTTCAACATTTCTGTTTTGATTCCTTTACCAATGGAATGGAGTGAGACTGTACCCACGAAATGAATTGGCCGAAGAAGAACAGGCAAAGGGCAGATTCAGGCCGACTTGCAGAGTCGTGCAGTTGGGAATTCTGCGAACACAGCGACAGGTTTTCTCCCAAAAAACGAACCCCTGCTTCCGAATCTTTCAGGAGCAGGGGCCAGAGAATACGCAGAATGCGTGTTTGGCAGATCTAGGCAGGTGCCAACCGACACCTACTGCTCCTTACATGAGTCAAAAAATCGTTGAATTCGTAGCCAAAACCATGCACCATCCCTGTGGCAGCGGCATTGAACTGACCCTTGAGTTCTTGGCGGATGAGGCTGGTGGCGCTCGTGCCCAGCAGTGTGGCTGACTCAATCAACGAATGAGTAGGCACATGTATGCCTGGGAATGGCCGATACCCCAATCGAGAAATGCCAAGGTTACCCAGTGCGCCAGCGAGGCTGATACCTAATGAAACCGCATCCCAAAGTTGGGGCATGAGGAACTGCTGACCCTTGGAGGGCTGGCAGAACCACAGACTCAACCAAATTGACGACAGGATGCGTGACATCAAAAATACTTTTGCGAAAGATGGTTTTTAGATACTACACAATGTAATATCGGCTGTCTAGCGGTACAAATACTCAATTGCACTCAATCAACCGCTAGCATAAGTGGCTCGGAGCTCTTCTCAAGCGCCTCCATACAATACAAATGCGTTCGTCCAGGCCAAATTTCGTAGGCTTGCATCAATCTTAGAAGCTGGCCTTGGAGATTGGGCGATCGCCGTTCCCCTCTCTCATAAAAACTAACTCTCATAAAAAAAGGGCTAGCTCATTCGCTAACCCTCCATATCGCACTTTAATCTCAAGCTGCGTTTATCACTAAACGATGGCCCCTACACCAAGGCAGGCTCTGCGGCGCTGAGATGGGGATAGAGCGGGAACCGATCGCACAGCGTGGCAATGCGGCGGCGGCAGTCTTGGGCGACCGATTCATCATCAGGGCTGAGCAGGCGATCGCTAATGATGTTTGCAATCTCAACAAACTCTGGCTCTGCCATGCCGCGAGTAGTCATTGCAGGCGAACCCAGACGAATGCCGCTAGTCACAAACGGTGACTCAGGATCAAACGGTACGGTGTTCTTGTTGGCCGTAATATTGGTATCACCCAACAGTTGGTCGGCACGCTTACCCGTCATGCCAATTGAGCGCAGGTCTACCAGCATCAGGTGGTTATCGGTGCCATTCGACACCAGCTTAAAGCCGCGAGCCTGCAGCTGAACTGCCATGGCTTGAGCGTTCTTAATCACTTGTCCGCAGTAGGTTTTGAACTCAGGCTGCAATGCTTCACCAAAGGCAACGGCCTTCGCGGCAATCACATGCTCCAAGGGGCCACCCTGCGTGCCGGGGAATACCGCTTTGTCAAACTTTTTGCCGAGTTCGGCATCGCGAGTCATGATCAGGCCACCGCGAGGGCCACGTAGAGTTTTGTGGGTGGTGGTGGTCACCACATCACAGTAGGGAATGGGGTTGGGATGATGTCCTGCTGCAACCAAACCTGCAATATGAGCAATGTCGGCCAACAAGTAGGCACCAACTTCATCGGCGATCGCCCGGAATTTTTCAAACTCAATCATGCGGGGATAGGCCGAATATCCGCAGATAATCATCTTTGGCCGATGCTGCACTGCCAGATCCCGAATTTGGTCAAAGTCTAACCGCTCGGTTTCCTGGTTAACGCCGTACTGCACCACGTTAAACCACTTGCCCGACACGTTCACCGGAGACCCGTGAGTCAGGTGTCCACCATGGGACAAGTCCATGCCCAAAATGGTGTCGCCGGGCTGAAGCAGCGCCAAGAACACAGCAAAGTTGGCCTGTGCACCCGAGTGGGGCTGCACGTTAGCATGGGCTGCACCAAACAATTCCTTGACCCGGTCGATCGCCAGCTGTTCAATGCTGTCAACAAATTCGCAACCGCCGTAGTAGCGCTTGCTGGGCAGCCCTTCGGCGTACTTGTTGGTGAGCACAGAGCCCTGTGCCGCCATCACCGCAGCCGAAGTAAAATTCTCACTAGCAATCAGTTCAAGATGAGTTTGCTGACGCTTTAGTTCGTCTTGAATCAAGCCAGCCACAGACGGATCCGACTTTAGCAAAAAGTCCCAATTCGATTGAGTCACAACCACGCTCCCAGGAGGTATTCAATTCATCACATGCATTTCAAGGGAAATGCACCATGCCCAAACCGCACCCAAGGTATCTCAATGTTGGGGTTAGGTTTATGCGTCGGTAATCATCCCAAAAACGAGATCAGCACACTTACCCAAGATTCTTCATCATAACTCTGTTTCGGACTCAGTCGAAGCGGGAATCTTGGGGTTGTGGATGGTTGTGGGCAGGTGGCCCAGCTGCCATAGAGTCACTCCATCACCCCGCAAACCCACGGTTGCCTAGCCTGCAAAGAAGAGGGGTAATGTTCTAAACATGTGGATGTGTGTGGTAGAAGATCGACTTCATCGCCCTTCTACCACACACATCCACAACTGTGAAACACAACCAGAAGAGGCTTGTATGGAGGAGTCTGGTATGGAGAAATACAGTGAGCAACTCGGCTCACCACTACTCTATGTCTCACGGCTAGAGATTCGGCAGTTCTTAATTTTCTCTCTGGTTTCGCGATCGCTCAAAATTCGCTGGCTAGAATTGAAGAGTGGTTCCTAACGCGACATGAACCCTTCTGGGGCAGCAGTTGAGGCAGCATCGCCGTGCGAGGTGTCCTATGCTCGTCATTGTTCTGAATAATCAAATTATTGCACCCCAACAAGTGTGCCAGGGGTGCCTCATGGCCGACCAAAGCGGTCAACCGCGTTGGGCTCAGGGTCGGTTGCGGTGTGGGCGATCGCTCGACCGTCCCACAACTGAGCTTCCCGAACAATTTGAATGCCAAATGGGCTTTCGAGTAGCAAATATTGAATAAGTGAATGCGCCACAACCCGCACCAAGACTAAATCCCCAAACGGGTTCATTCAAACCTAGTCCTCAGCCAAGCAGCGTCATTACCCGATTGGCGGTGAATGTAGCGTCTACTCCCCTGCGACGTTTTGGATAGTTTGCGATAATCTAACTACAACTGCATGCCGCATTGCGCAAACTTGCGCAGTTGAATCGTGAGCTTGGAATGCCGCGTTGTAGAGTTCATTAACCCTCTGCTGGCCGCCAATCTCCGACAAAGCACGTAAGCTGTTTGGTTCAACTCAATTGCTAGTTTTGGAGAGTTTTCATGTCTTGGCGTAGCTCCACCACCCCAACCGATCGCCTGTTTGGCTGTCTTGTTTACCTGCTGCCCCTGCTGGATAGCTTGAACTTTGCGCTTCCGTTCTTTAGCCAATTTCCCGAGCTTCGCTTCATCCTTGCCCCATTGATGCCACTATTTGCGATCTATCGCGGAATTCCGTTCGTAGGGCTGATTGTCTTTTTTGCGTTGTTTTTGTTGGTTGTCCGCAACGAAAGCATGCCGCACTTTATTCGTTTCAACACCATGCAGGCCATTTTGCTCAGTATTGTAGTCTTCCTATGCCAGATCATCATTGATATGGCATTGGCTCCCGTGTTGGGCGGTGGATTGTTGGTCGCGACTTTATACAACGTTGTGTTTCTAGGCGTTTGGGGCACGGTTATTTACTCGGTTGTACAATCCGCCCGGGGACTCTATGCCGAAATTCCAACGCTGTCGGATGCGGTTCACATGCAGGTTCGCTAAAGCAGCGCGTTTTGACGCCGAGGCTTGCAGCTCGTTCGGTTCAACCGAAACGCAAACCAAGCAACCGAAGACAGATAGAAGACAGATAGAAGACATACAAAGGTCGTTCTAGGGTTCGCTCAGGACGACCTTTATGGTAAGTGGGGAGATTGGAATGATGAGAGCTGGATGAACTGGAGCGATCGCCTATCGCGTCATGAGCAAAAACAGAGTTTGCAAGAGGCCAACAACCACACCCAAGATGCCGCCCAAATTCACAATGCCCTGCAGCTCACTCTTAACAATCCCTTGAATCGCATTTTCCAGGTCGCGGGGTGCCGTATCCATCACCCGATCGATAATTACCTGTTCTAAATTCAGAATGGGAATGATTTGGGCCACGATCGCTTCCAAATCGCGCTCGATATAGCGTTCCAGCACCAGTGCCAGTTCCAAGCTCACCGGGTTCAGCGCTTCGTTAAACGCTTCGGAGTTTTGCAAACGGTTGAGCACTATCACCGCTACCTTCTGCCAATCGATAGAATCACTCAGCTCCGACATTAAGCTTTCGCCTGCCGTTTGCACATAGGTGCGAATGGTATCGCGCATCGTTTTCCGCAATTGGCGGACAGTAGCCACAGGCAAGTTTTGCAACGAAAAGTTTTGCAACCATTCTCGCAGCCGAACACGAATGCTGAGGGTACGAATCAACTCCGCCAGAAGTGCGTTGCTAGCCTCCCGCTCGTCCAAAAAATAGGTCCGCAGCCGAATCAGCGCATTCCGTACCCCAAATAAGTTGGCAACCAGCCAATAGGTGCCGCTGGTTTTTTCGCGAAAGCCCTCATCAATGAGTTGAATGTTGCGATCGGTAAGGAAATCGACAATGCCCTGCCGCATCACATCTGGTGGCACCACAATGTCTAGCAGCCATCCGGCAAGCTGATCGGCTTGTGGGCTGGTGAGCTGTAGATCCAGCAGCACTCGGTCAAAAATTTGATTGAGCTGTGCTTCTAAAAAATCTTCGCGGCGAGCGAGCACCTTGATCAATCGGGGCAGTGATTGCCCTAGCAAGTCATGCAAAATGCTAGCCACAATTTTGACGGTGCGCTGCTGGTCATCCTTCTGAATTTGCTCTAGGGCGAGGCGCAACAGCCATTCGATTGCAGCTTGCACACGCTCCGTTTCTAGCAGCTTGGCGGTGAGCTTTTGCAGCTCGGTTGGGGTGAGCAGCGATCCCATAATCGCACCAGAAACCCGCTGAGCTAGGCGGTCTTGATTGCTGGGAATGAGACCGGGCGTAAACGGTAAGCGTCGCCCGCCTACATACACAGGCTTGTACGGACGAAACAACATTTTGATGGCGATGTCGTTGGTGAAATAGCCAATCACGCCACCAAGAATGGGAGGAGCCAGATACAGCCAAACAGAGAAGAGATTCAAGAGGAGAACTTACAGGTTTGCAATGAAGCGAAGTTAAACGATGGAAAATACGCAGCAGATGTGAGCTGCTTCTTATAGGGTATCGGTTGGCTTGGGTTTGGTGGCAACCAAAATTCCCATCATGCCGCCTGCGATCGCATAGTGAACCCCATGGCAAAATCCTGCCTGCTGGGCCAAGCGCACCTGGTCTGGGCCAGCAGGAAATCGCTCCAAGCTGGGGGCAATGTAGGCATATTCCTCGCGCATGCCCAACCGAGCCGCCGTTGGCACGACTAACGTATCGAGATACCACTGCTGAAACGTTTGCATGATGGGATCGCTGGGACGATGAAAGTCGAGAATGGCGACCTTGGCTCCTGGTTTGAGAACCCGATACAGCTCGCTCAGGCTACCCGGAATATCGACCACATTGCGCAATCCGTAGCCCATGGTAGCTGCGTCAAATGTATGGTCGGCAAAGGGAAGCTGCAAGGCATCCCCCTCTACCCAGGTGATGGGCAGTGGCTGAACACGCTGCTGAGTCATGGTATTGGCGATCGCCAACAGCTCCGTCGAAAAATCCAGACCATATACCCGTCCGTTGGGGCCAACAGCCTGGGCCAGCAGCCGAGTCAGGTCTCCACTCCCACAGCACACATCCAGGCAAGTGCCCCCCATGGGCGGCTCACTCCAGCAAACGGTCATTTGCTTCCAAACGCGGTGCAAGCCCAAACTCAACCAATCATTAAATTGATTGTAAACCGGGGCAATGCGGTTAAAGATCGCTTGAATCTCTTGCGGCTGCGGGGTAGAACTCACAAAAAAGCAGGGCGGAAATCGGTACATTTCCACCCTAGCCTGTTCTGACGCATACTGAACATGTGCAAGGCTATGAAGTCGGCAGCGAGATGGCCTCCCGCCAAGTTTAAGCCTTACCAGCCCTTAGGCTGTGACAAACATTTTGTGGGCGCAGGTCAGCGCTAATGCCACTTGCTGCACCGAGAGCCCCAGCAGGGTTAGCT
This sequence comes from Leptolyngbya sp. AN02str, assembly GCF_050565595.1. Classification (NCBI taxonomy): domain Bacteria; kingdom Bacillati; phylum Cyanobacteriota; class Cyanophyceae; order Leptolyngbyales; family Leptolyngbyaceae; genus Leptolyngbya; species Leptolyngbya sp. AN02str. The sequence goes on from NZ_JBNXVR010000015.1 coordinate 84,758, forward strand.
CATCATCACGCAGGGCGCGGGGCTCTTTCCACTGAAGGGAAATGAGCGCCAGCACCGCATCTTGAAAAATAGCGGGAATGAGGAGGTTGGCCTGGATGGAAGCATCAATGGGGTTTGCAGGGGCCGTTTGCCCGTTTTCGCTCACGTTGTAGGCAATGAGCACGGGCTTTTGGGTGGCGATCGCATCTTGAGCCTTGGCTTCGTGAGTCAGCAAGGGCTTCATTTCCTCGCCGGCACCAAATACCCCAACCGTATTGGCCAAAGCGCCAGCTTCCACCATGTGTAGCAAGCACACATTGGCGTCAAACGTTTGGCTAAAGGCAGCGGCAATATCTTGCAGCATCGCCTCCATACTAGTGGGCTTGCGCGTGATTTTGACAATGGTGCCCAGCAGTTGGGTTTGGGCATGGGCGCGGCGCAAATCTTCGGTGCGCTGCTTCATCAGGTCGTAGGTTTCAGCAGCACGCTGCACCACCGCCTTCAATTCGTTGGGGTCCCAGGGCTTGGTGATGTACTTGTAGACTTGGCCAGAGTTAATGGCTTCGACCAAGTCTTCTACATCAGTAAAGCCTGTCAGAATAATCCGCATGGTGTCGGGGAATTGAGGCACGGTTTTACTCAAAAACTCGGTGCCCTTCATTTCGGGCATGCGCTGGTCGGAAATAATGACGGCGACCTCGCCCTCTTGTGCCAACATCTGTAACGCCACTACCCCGCTCTCGGCCCGCAACACATTAAAGTCTCGACGGAAGGTGCGGTACAGTAAATCCAAATTGTCTGGCTCGTCGTCTACCACCAGCATTTTGGGCTTTCTGGGACGCTCCAGGCTCATCAGCTGTTGGCTGATGTTTTCTAGCTCTGGAATTCCACTTTCCATATCTAATAGTCTCCTTACAGGTCTGGATTATGCGACTGGTTGTTGGGCGATCGCCGCGACCGCTTGACACCGTTGAGGAACCTTTTGTATCTGCCCCCGTTCCCTCTTCTATAGTCTTGACAGTTTTGCTTTGGTTCTAACGCGATCTCGCGTAAATTTTGAATCAATCTGCCATCCTGCCGCTCCCTCCAACCGTTTTATTTACAAAAATATGAGTCGGTTGATGGATGATGACCCATTAAAATTCTGCGTAACGAAGTTTATTCACGAACATTCGCATTGGGGTCAGGTTTGCTCCGCGATTCAAATTACAAATCAACTGCCAAACGGGCGATCGCCCTCCCCAACCCTACAACGCACCTTAAGATGATTGCGGCAAGAAGTCCTGCACTCGCTGCCACACAAGCTCTACCAAGTTTGGATCTTCAGAATCGAACCACTCAATGGTGGAGTCGGCCCGAAACCAAGTCCGCTGCCGTTTGGCAAACTGGCGCGTGTGCAACACCGTTTGAGCGATCGCGTCTTCCAACGAGAGCGTTCCTTGTAGATAGTGGCGCACCTCTTGATATCCCAGCGTATTGAGCAATGGCAGTGCTTCACCGTACTTGTGGCAGAGCGTTTGCACTTCGTCCACAAACCCCATGGCGATCATGTGCTGGGTGCGGGCCTGAATTCGCTGGGTGAGGCGATCGCCCTGGTCGTTGGTGCCTAGGCAATCCAGGCCAATTTGCAGAATGGGATAGGCCGGGGGACGCTCGCCCTGTTGCTGAGACATCGGTATGCCCGTGGTGTAGAACACTTCTAGCGATCGCAGCGTGCGGACTTGATCTCGTGGATGAATTCGAGCGGCAGCCGCGGGATCGACCTGTTGCAACACGGTATAGCACCAGGGCTGGCCCAGTTCAGCCAGTTGCGATCGCAGGGCAGCCTGGGGTGGCACTCGCGGAATTTGCATTCCCCGCACAATGGACTTGATGTAGAGCCCGGTTCCGCCAACCAGCAAGGGGGGCGGTTCTGCCAAGCGGTGCGCTTTAGCGATGAGGTGTTGCACCTGCTGCTGATACTCCGCAACGGTTAAGGTTTCCGTTGGCTCACAGGTATTTATTAAATAATGTGGAGCCTGCTGGAGATCAGCAGGTGAAGGTTTTGCCGTGCCAATATCGAATTCGCGATACACTTGGCGGGAGTCGGCACTAATAATGATGCTGCCCAGCCGCCGCGCTAGCGCGATCGCCAGCCCAGACTTGCCACTGGCAGTTGGCCCACAAATCACAATTAACGCTGGCTCGCTAGAATCTGGCTCGCTAGAATACAGTACAGAAGTATCATCCATCAAGACTGGAATACGGCTCCATTACAAAATACGGCTGGCGACCCAAGGCTTGTCTCCGTAGCGGGCGATCGCAGTCAGGCAGTCGCCTCAAAACCGACATAAAATTGCTCACATTCGCTACAATTTCATGCGGTACCACTCCCTCATCAAACTTCAGCGCAAATACGCCTAGAACGGCTTTCAAGCCTTTTGTGATATAATTTAGGGGTTATTTGATGTTTTGAAGTAAGGCGAGCCTCAAAACAGATATAGGAGTTTCCATAAATGACATCGAGTTACGGTGCTGACCAGATTCGCGTCCTAGAAGGGTTGGAAGCGGTTCGCAAACGGCCGGGCATGTACATCGGTAGTACGGGTCCCCGGGGTCTGCACCATCTAGTGTATGAGGTCGTCGATAACTCAGTTGATGAAGCCCTAGCAGGTTACTGCAAAACCATTAACGTTACCCTCAACGCCGATGGCTCAGTCACCGTGGTAGATGACGGCCGTGGCATTCCAACCGGGATTCATCCTCGCACAGGAAAGTCGGCTCTGGAAACCGTGCTGACGGTGCTACATGCAGGTGGCAAGTTTGGCGACGGTGGGTATAAGGTCTCTGGGGGTCTGCACGGAGTTGGTATTTCGGTGGTTAATGCCCTGTCGGAATGGGTAGAAGTCACGGTTCACCGCGAAAAGCAGAGCCATACGATGCGGTTTGAGCGCGGTGTAACCGTGGGAGAGATGAAGGTGGTTCCCAGCGCCGAAAATCGCACCGGAACAACCGTGACCTTTAGGCCCGATACCGACATCTTTACCACAGGTATTGAGTTCGACTACTCCACATTAGCAGGCCGATTGCGCGAACTGGCCTTTTTGAACGGTGGTGTGCGCATTACCTTTACCGATGCTCGATTGGAGCTGCTCAAAGCGGATGAGCCGCGCTGCGAAACCTATTTCTACGAAGGTGGCATTCGCGAGTATGTGGCTTATATCAACCACGACAAGCAGCCCATCCATGAAGAAATTATTTATGTGCAGGGCGAGCGCAACAACATTCAGGTTGAAGTATCGCTACAGTGGTGCCTGGATGCCTATACCGACAATCTGCTGGGCTTTGCCAACAACATTCGTACAGTGGATGGTGGAACTCACCTGGAAGGCTTGAAGGCAGTGCTGACACGAACGATGAATGCGATCGCTCGTAAGCGCAACAAGCTCAAGGAAAATGAGTCGAACCTCGCCGGTGAGAATATTCGCGAGGGCCTCACGGCAGTTATCTCCGTCAAGGTACCCGACCCCGAATTTGAGGGACAGACGAAAACGAAGCTGGGTAACACTGAAGTTCGCGGTATTGTGGATACCGTTGTGGGAGAAGCTCTAACTGAGTACTTGAATTTCCGGCCTGCGGTTGCTGACTCCATTTTGGAGAAGGCGATTGAAGCGTTTAAGGCGGCGGAAGCGGCCCGTAAGGCACGGGAACTGGTGCGCCGCAAGTCGGTGCTAGAGTCCTCCACGCTGCCGGGTAAGTTGGCAGACTGTGCTTCCCGCGATCCCAGTGAGTCGGAAATCTTTATTGTGGAAGGGGATTCTGCGGGTGGTTCGGCCAAGCAAGGTCGCGATCGCCGTTTCCAGGCAATTCTGCCGCTGCGAGGCAAAATCCTCAACATTGAGAAAACCGACGATGCCAAGATCTACAAGAACACGGAGATTCAAGCCCTGATCACCGCGTTGGGTTTGGGCATTAAGGGCGAGGAGTTTGATTCAAGCCAACTCCGCTACCACCGCATCATCATCATGACGGATGCAGACGTAGACGGGGCTCACATTCGTACGCTGCTGCTCACATTCTTTTATCGCTACCAGCGGGCTATGGTGGATCAGGGCTTTGTGTACATTGCTTGCCCACCTCTGTACAAAGTGGAGCGCGGTCGAAATCACTTCTACTGCTACAGCGATCGCGAACGCGACCAAATTATTGCTGGGTTTCCTGACAATGCCAAGTTCGATATTCAGCGCTTTAAGGGTTTAGGAGAAATGATGCCCCAGCAGCTCTGGGACACCACAATGAATCCCGACAGCCGCACGCTGAAGCGCGTTGAGATTGAAGACGCGGCCGAAGCCGATCGCATCTTTACGGTGCTGATGGGCGATCGCGTTGCACCTCGTCGTGAGTTCATCGAAACCCATGGTTCCAAGCTAAATCTCCAGGATCTAGACATTTAGATTGTTTCGAGTTCAATAATTCTTCAAGTGGCTGTCCGGTTGTACAGCCACTTTTTGTTTTTTGGCTAGGCTCCAGATTGCCAAGGAGATTGGGCGTTCAACTACCGTTCAGCTCTCAGTCTCGAAGCAAGCGCGCTGGGTGCAGTCAAGGGACGACAGAGTGTTTAATAACGCGATCGCCAAGCCCACAATCCCATCATCAACCATCGCACCTAGCGCCATAACATCAGTTCTGAATCAACCAAAGCCCGTTTTTACATGCGTATTGACAGACAAAAATGGGCTTTTCTGAGGGATGCGAGACGCAAACTCCCAGAAAAGCCCTGAACGATAGTTGATGTTACGAAGCGGTTATCTATTTCCGCGAACGCAACCGCTAAACCTCAAGCTCCAAAGTGGCTTAGACCATTTCAGAGGTTTGCACCACAGGCTGTGGTTGCGGCTGGAATTGGAATAGTGAATACACCACGTTGCGGCGAATGTCCGTCATCATGTTGAGGAACAATTCGTATCCCTCGCTCTTGTACTCGATCAGTGGGTCTTTTTGACCATAACCCCGCAAACCCACCGACTCCCGCAAAGCGTCCATTTGCTGCAGGTGTTCGCGCCATAGTGTATCAATCTGCTGGAGAATGAAGAACCGCTCGGCTTGCCGCATCAGTCCTTGTTTAATCGCATCCACTTCGGCTTCTTTGCGATCGTAGGCAATGCGCACTTGCTCATGCAGAAACGTCTTGATCTCGCCAGGAGAGAGGTCTTCTAAATGGCTAGGCTGCATATCAGCTAGCAAATAGACAAATTCCTTCACCTTGGTCACGACCTTGTCAAGCTCCCACTCTTCAGAGGGTAGATCGGGGTTAATGTAGGCGTTGACGATGTCATCCATCGTCATTTCAGCGTACTTGATTACCTGTTCTTTCAGGTCTTGCCCTTCTAGTACCCGACGACGCTCAGCATAAATCGCTTTCCGCTGATTGTTCATGACCTCGTCATACTCAAACACCTGCTTTCGGATGTCGTAGTAGTAGGTCTCAACTTTCTTCTGGGCACCTTCGAGCGATCGCGTCAAGATCCCCGATTCAATCGGCATATCTTCTTCTACCCGGAAGGCATTCATCAAACCAGCAACGCGATCGCCCCCAAAGATTCGCAGCAGGTTATCTTGCAAGCTGAGGAAGAAGCGTGTAGAGCCAGGGTCGCCCTGCCGTCCGGCCCGACCCCGTAGCTGGTTGTCAATTCGGCGCGACTCATGGCGCTCAGTACCAATCACATGCAAACCACCTAGACTGGTCACTTCATTGTGCTCAGCGCTGGTATAGGCTTCGTACTCTTTCTTGACCCGATTGTAAGCTTCACGGAGTTTGAGCAACACCTGGTCATCTGTCGGGGCCTTTTCGGCTGCCGTTGCCACGATGTCTTCAGCCCGCAGTTCAGGCAATGACTGGTCACCAAACTGCTTCGCGGCAAAATCCACCGCATCTTTCAAAACTTGTTCAGTTTCTTTGGATAGCTCAGTGGGGAAAATCTGAGGAGACGCTTTCCAGGTTTTGACCTTTTTGCCAGGGGCAAACCCCTGTCCACCACTGCGAGGATTACCATCCATCGGGCGAACCACCGAGAAGGAGCCTTCATCCTCAGGCTGTACCAGGCGCGGCATAAAGTACTCCCGCACCTTCAAACGAGCCATATAGTCTGAGTTACCCCCCAGAATAATATCGGTACCCCGTCCCGCCATGTTAGTGGCGATCGTTACGGCACCCTTACGCCCAGCCTGAGCAACGATCTCGGCTTCCCGCTCAACATTCTCGGGTTTAGCATTCAGCAGCTTGTGAGGAATTTGGATTTGGCTCAGCAGGGCAGACAGGACTTCCGATTTTTCAACGCTGGTTGTACCAACCAACACCGGACGCCCCATTTCGTGCATTTCAGCACATTCCTGCGCCACAGCTTTCCACTTTGCCTCCTCGGTCTTGTACACCACATCCGACAAATCTTGTCGAATGTTTTTGCGGTTAGTGGTGATGATCGTAACTTCGAGGTTATAGATCTTCTCGAATTCCGCCTCTTCCGTCTTTGCGGTACCCGTCATACCGGCCAGCTTGGGATAGAGCAAGAAGAAGTTTTGATAGGTAATGGTGGCCATCGTCTGCGTTTCGGGCTGGATGTCCACATGCTCTTTGGCTTCGATCGCTTGGTGCAGACCATCACTCCAGCGGCGACCCGGCATGACCCGTCCAGTAAATTCGTCAACGATGACGATTTCACCATTCCCAACGATGTAGTTCACATCTTTGGTAAACAGTTCCTTGGCTTTGATGGCGTTGAAGACATAGTGCGCCCAAGGATCTTTGGGATCGAACAGATCGGTCACGCCCAAAAGCTGCTCAGCCGCAATAAAGCCTTCATCCGTCAGCAGCACGTTACGCTGCTTCTCGTCCACTTCATAGTGCTCATCAATGGTGAGCTGGGTAGCTACTTGAGCAGCTTTCAAATACTTTTCGCTTGGGCGATCGACTTGTCCTGAAATGATGAGCGGAGTTCGCGCTTCGTCGATCAACACGGAGTCCACTTCGTCAATCACACAATAGTTAAACGGACGCTGCACCACTTCGTCGATTGAGGTGGCCATGTTGTCGCGCAGGTAGTCGAACCCCAGTTCGCTGTTGGTGCCGTAGGTAATGTCGCAGGCATAGTTGCGGCGACGCTCTTCGGGGTTCATGCCTTGCTGAATCAAACCCACGGTCAGGCCCAAGAAGCGGTGAACCTGCCCCATCCACTCTGCGTCGCGGCGTGCCAAGTAGTCGTTGACGGTGACCACGTGAACGCCTTTACCGCTGAGGGCATTGAGGTAGGCAGGTAGGGTGGAGACGAGGGTTTTTCCTTCGCCAGTTTTCATTTCGGCAATTTGCCCGTCGTGTAGCACCATGCCGCCCAAGAGCTGCACATCAAAGTGGCGCATGCCCAGCACTCGCTTACCCGACTCGCGCACAACCGCAAACGCCTCGGGCAAGATGTCGTCCAGGCTTTCACCTTTTTCGATGCGTTGCCGAAATTCGGCGGTTTTGCCGCGTAACTCGTCATCCGATAGGCGTTCCATTTCGGGTTCCAACGAGTTCACTAAAGCGATATCAGGCTGATATTTCTTGAGCTTGCGTGCGTTGGGGTCACCCAGCAGATTTTTTAACATGGCAACAAGGCGCGAAAAACTAGTGCTTTATTAGGCTTGAATGATAGTTCAGCTTGGACGGATCTGGTTGGTGCGCGATCGCCCTTCCAAAGTGGGCGTTGGCTAAGCTGCAGCCGTCGAAGTCGCCCAGAGGTCATAGTTCTAGCTCAATACAGGCAAATTACCCATATCTTTTACATCCTATCACTTGGGTTCGTAAAGGAGGGGGAGGTTCAGCATCGGGGTTAGGATTTGGACGCTCGCTGCAACCGCGAGTAGGCACAACGGCTCGGCTGGGCGGCTCGGCTGGGTGGCTCAGCTGGGTGATGGAGGGGTGATGGAGGTTCGTTGGTCTTCTGGTTCATTCCTTAAGGAGATCTCAGCGGCCGATAGTTGAACTCGGGTGCACCGGGGTGACAGCTTACACAGCCCGTAATGTTCACAGGGCGTGGCACATCGACACCGGGATGTAGCGCATTGAAGAAGCGGGATTGGTTCAGGCGTACGATGTCGTCTTCGTTGTCTAAGCGAGAGCGGGAAGAATACCGCACGTAGTTCCACATCGTCTGCAGCACGGGGCCTTGTAGGGGCGTGATTTGCACACCGTAGTGGTTGGGGTTGGGCAACAGGTTGGCCCAGGTTTGGAGAGGCAAGACGGCTGGGGGTGGCGCAACGTGGCAGGTGGCGCACTCTCGCACGTAGAGCTGTTGGCCAAGCTGAAGCTGTTCAGGAACAGGATCAATGCCCCCCGTCGCGATGAGGGTGGGTGGCGGTGTTGTGGCAGTGGCAAGGCCCAATCCCAACCCCACGCAGCACAGGGCCGTGATAACAGCAAGCACACTTTGCCGCAGGAGGCGCGATCGCACGGGAATGCCTGGAATGTGTTGTTTGCTCGGCCAATGCCATCCACGAATGTTGGGTTGTTTGCTCACCGATAAACCTCTGCTGTTGAATCCTTCAAATGACAGATCACGAAAGTCATCCCCATGATGAACGCTGGAAGCTAGGTCAATTTTGGTTGTGGGCTTTTAGGAGTCGCTCAAAGCCTTCCAGGGACAAATCACTCAGGGATAAAAGCTGGCATCAAATTGTCATGATTTCAAAACTAACAGGTCTCAGCCGTCTTGTTCCGGAAGGACTGGGTTGCAAACTCAACCCATTTCACCTGGCTTTGGTTTTCAAGGGTTTCACAAACCTAGTTCAATAGAGAAAATTGTTGGAGCAAGCTGCGTTTTTAGATTTATGGCACGGTTGAGTGGGCGATCGCCTAAAAAAATTTTCAACCGATGCGGCAGGAGTAATTCTGTTGGGTGAAGTGTATACAAAATTGCGTGCTCTAGCTTGAAATTAGTTTTGCGATCGCGTATCTAAAAGGCTAAACGCTGGAAAAAATTGTCTGCTTCACACTGCTTGGCAAACGGATCATTAATTGCTGTGGGAGATAGATCTGGCATGGATTGTAGTCACGTTCAGTTTTGTGTACATGAGGGATTCACGACGGGTACCTGTTCGCGTGACATCGATCTAGAACAATTGCAAGAGCTATTTCGCGTGACGGCTCATTGGGGGCGCGATCGCCAGATCCCGGATCTAGAAATTGCCATTCGCAACAGTAAACCCGTGGTCACCATTTGGGATGGCGCACACCTGATTGGCTTTGCCCGTGCCACATCCGATGGGGTTTATCGCGCCACCATTTGGGATGTACTGGTTCATCCGGATTATCAAGGTGCGGGTTTGGGCCGCAAGCTGGTAGAAACCGTTCTCATGCACCCCCACGTAAACCGAGCTGAGCGGGTATACCTGATGACAACCCATCAGCAAAAATTCTACGAGCGCATCGGTTTTGAGGAAAATCAAACAACAACGATGGTGCTATTCAACCAATCGGTGTTGCAACAAGAGCTATCGCAAGTCACCGAAGCGTTGCAGTAAGGCTCCCAAGCTGCATCACTCAACCTCCCACTCAACAGAAGCCCCTGGTTGCGTGCGCATTGTGCACGCAACCAGGGGCGCTGCGGCCAAACCCAGGACAGATGCTAGGTGAGTCGGCGTTCGTAGGTGACTTCGTAGGGCTGGTAGTCGAGCTGTTCGTAGGCTAATCGGGCGATCGCATTGTTATACAACGTGGTGATCCGCACAGTTGAAAGCCCCAGCGATTTGAAATGTTGCTCAGCCGCAAGCAGCAGCGCTTTTGCGATCCCTCGACTCCGGGCCGCTTCATCAATGTACAGGTCGGAAACCACGCCAAACCGCTTGTCGGAATTGATGATGTGCAGGTCATCTGGGTCGAGGTGTTCTACCAAGCAGACCAGAAATCCCCAAATCGTGCCATCGGCATCGGCGACAAAAATGCGCCCCTGATGTTGAACCACTAACTCTTCTAAATAGCCAAAGTGGGCACTGGCAATGACTCGACCATCGCTGCGGTTGGGATGGAGCGATCGCTCATAGTTTTGTAACTGCGCCATGAGCTTGACCAATTGTGGGCGATCGAGGGCGACGGCATCGCGGATGGAATGGTTCATGAGTCGGCGCGACCTCCGGTTGCAGTGCCGCCAGCCAGTGCAGTGGTAATGGCATCCACCACACGCGATGCCGGAATAATATCGAGTCCCAAATTGGTGTGGTTGGCCTGTCCAGCAGGCACAATCGCCCGCTCAAAGCCCAACTTGGCCGCTTCTTTCAGCCGCAGCTCTAGCTGAGAAACGGGGCGCACCTGCCCACCCAGTCCCACCTCTCCAATGATCACCAGTTTGGGATCGACGAAGCGATCGCGAAAACTGGCCGCCACCGCCACCGCCACCCCCAAATCGCCAGCGGGTTCTCCCACATTAATTCCACCGGAAGACGATACATAGGCATCCAGCTTGGATAAGGGAATACCCACCCGCTTTTCAAGCACCGCCAAAATTTGCAAGAAGCGGTTGTATTCAATGCCCGTGGTCGAACGACGCGGAGACGGATAGCTGGTAGGACTGGCCAGGGCCTGCAATTCTACCACCAGTGGCCGGGTACCTTCGCACGCCACAATCGTGGCAGTTCCAGGAGTTTCCTCATCTCGATTGCCCAAAAACAAAGCCGATGGATTGAGCACCTCATCCAACCCGCGATCCACCATTTCAAATACGCCCAATTCTTGCGTGGCCCCAAATCGGTTTTTTACTGACCGCAGGAGCCGATGGCTAGCAAAGCGATCGCCCTCAAAGTACAGCACCGTATCGACTAAATGCTCCAGAACCTTGGGCCCGGCGATCGCTCCTTCCTTGGTCACATGCCCCACAATAAACAGCGAAATATGCTCCCGCTTCGCCACCTGCATCAGTGCCGAAGTACATTCCCGCACCTGCGATACCGAGCCCGGAGCCGAAGTCAGCGATGCAAAAAATAACGCCTGAATACTGTCAATAATCGCGACCTGAGGCCGCAGAGACTCCAGCTCATTCAAAATTGTCTCTAAATCAATCTCCGGCAAAAGATAAAGCCCCTCATCCCCAGCTTTCCCCGACTCCCGACTCCCAACTCCCGACTCCCCATTCCCCTTCGGCTTATCCGATTCCCCCGCCTCAACGCCAACCCCTAACCGCTGCGCCCGCAGCTTCACCTGCTGGCCCGACTCCTCTGCACACACGTACAGCACACGATACTGCCGAGCCAGTTGATTCGCGGTTTGCAGCAAAAGAGTCGATTTACCAATCCCGGGATCGCCGCCTATCAGCACCAGGGAACCGGGCACAATACCACCGCCCAACACTCGGTCAAGCTCGGTATAGCCCGATGAAAGTCGGGTCTGGGGATGGTCGGAAATTTGCGGCAGGGTGAGCGAGGCAATTGGCTGAGGCTCGGCCGTGGTGCGGGCACGCCGCGCCGTAGGGGTGCGGGTTGCCACTCCAAGTTTGGTAGTCGCCGCCGTCGGAGCTACAACCTGCTCTACAAGCGAGTTCCAGGTGCCGCAAGCAGGGCATTTCCCAAAATATTGAGGAGAACTGGCTCCACATTCATTGCAAACAAAAACAGATCGTTGCTTTGGCATAGCCGTGAAGAGATTACACAATGCAGAGCGATCGCTCTGCCAAATTCAAGGAGTTTCTCAAAAGTGGCGATCGCACCACTCAAGCCCGTCCCAAAACCTGAGTCAACGTCGCTTCTTAAGAATGCTTAACAGATTTCAGGAGGGTTTGTAAGCGAAATTTAACGAAATAATCCTAGATGCGCTATGAATATTAAAAAACTCTGAAATGTAGCAGCGACAGGAATTTCAGCGCTCTGATTATAGAGACATAAGCTACTATCTTTAATGATAGGGTGGAAAGAATTAACTATCAAAAATAAATCGACCCAAGGAGTGTTGAGTAAGTTGGAGAATCACAAAGAAAAAATCCTCGTCGTTGATGATGAAGCTAGCATCCGACGTATTCTCGAAACCCGTCTCTCCATGATTGGGTATGACGTGGTGACCGCCGCCGATGGCGAAGAGGCCCTAGAAACATTTCGTCATGCCGACCCCGACCTAGTCGTGCTAGATGTCATGATGCCCAAGCTAGACGGCTATGGCGTCTGTCAAGAGCTCCGCAAAGAGTCAGACGTACCCATCATCATGCTGACGGCTCTGGGAGATGTCGCCGATCGCATCACGGGCTTAGAGCTGGGAGCCGACGATTATGTGGTCAAACCGTTTTCGCCCAAAGAGCTAGAAGCTCGCATCCGCTCGGTACTGCGTCGGGTCGAAAAAACAGGCACCACGGGCATTCCCAGTTCGGGTGTTATTCAAATCAACACCATTCGCATCGATACCAACAAACGCCAAGTTTATAAAGGCGATGAGCGAATTCGGCTCACAGGAATGGAATTTAGCCTGCTAGAACTGCTGGTGGGGCGATCGGGCGAACCCTTCTCTCGCTCCGAAATTTTGCAAGAGGTCTGGGGCTATACCCCCGAGCGCCACGTAGACACTCGCGTTGTAGATGTTCACATTTCACGCCTCCGCGCCAAGCTAGAAGACGACCCCAGCAATCCCGAACTCATCCTCACAGCCCGGGGAACTGGCTATTTATTCCAACGAATTGTGCCACCCGGTGAGGAAAAAGAAGGGAAATCCTAGATCTCTATGCTCCGACTCCATCAGTGTGTAGAGTCCATCTGGTAGAATTTTTGAGGTTTCTACAACTTCGATCTAATGGGTTCAACTCGAGCACGGATCGCGGTCGATGCGATGGGTGGGGATAATGCCCCTGCCGAAATTGTGGCTGGTGCGCTCCGAGCGCAGGAAGAGCTAGATGCAGATATCCTGCTGGTGGGCGATCCCCAGCAAATTGAGGCTTCTTTGAAGAAGCACAACCCCTCCGCCAAAATGACAATCGTGCCAGCGGAAGGGGTGATTGACATGCATGAAGAGCCGCTCACCGGCATTCGCCGCAAGCCCAAGGCGTCAATTAACGTCGCCATGGACTTGGTGAAGCAGGGGCAGGCCGATGCAGTGGTATCTGCAGGGCATTCGGGTGCTGCCATGGCCGCAGCGTTGTTGCGTTTGGGGCGATTGCCGGGTATTGACCGGCCGGCAATTGGGGCTGTACTGCCTACTATGATGTCCAAGCCAGTGCTGGTATTGGACGTTGGGGCGAATGTGGACTGTCGTCCTAAGTTTTTGGAGCAATTTGCTCTGATGGGGACGATGTACTCGCGCTATGTGTTGGGAATGCCAGAACCAAAAGTTGGCTTGCTCAACATTGGTGAAGAAGCCTCGAAAGGAAATGATTTGGCGGTACGCACCCATCAAATGTTGCAAGACAACCCCAAAATTCCGTTTATTGGCAATGCGGAAGGCCGGGATGTGTTGTCTGGCGAGTTTGATGTCGTGGTGTGCGACGGTTTTGTTGGGAATGTGCTGCTGAAGTTTGCCGAGGCGGTTGGCGAAGTGATGCTGCAAATTATGCGGGAAGAACTGCCTCAAGGACTGAACGGTAAGCTTGGAACGACTATTCTTAAACCGAACCTGCGGCGAATTAAGCAGCGAATGGATCATGCTGAGCATGGGGGTGCGCTGTTGCTAGGAGTTGCGGGTATCTGCATCATTAGTCACGGTAGCTCGCAAGCTCCGTCCATTTTTAATGCGGTTCGCATGGCCAAGGAAGCGGTCGATCACCAAGTGCTAGACAGAATTGGCTCGCAATTTGCACACCCTGAGCCAATTGCGGCAGAAGGGCAAGCGCCTTTGTCTCGCACCAGTGATAAATCAGAGAGTGGTGAATAATGCTGCATGACGTTAACGCAGGGGTTGCCGTGGTGGGCTGTGGCTCGGCGGCTCCTGCTGTTTGCTTGGATAACGAAGCGCTGAGCCAAATGGTTGAGACTTCGGATGAATGGATTTCGAGCCGAACGGGCATTCGTAAGCGGCGCTTGGCTTCTTCAGAAGATTCGCTGCGATCGCTATCGGTGCAGGCCTGCCAAAACGCATTAGCGATGGCTGGTGTAGAGGCGGCAGATGTGGACTTGATTCTGTTGGCCACCTCTACCCCCGATGACCTGTTTGGAACGGCAAGCCGCATTCAGTTTGAGCTAGGAGCGACCAAGGCCGTTGCATTTGACCTAACAGCAGCCTGTTCGGGTTTTGTGTTTGGGTTGGTGACGGCATCCCAATTCATTCGCACGGGTGCGTACAAAACGGTGCTGCTGATTGGGGCCGATGTGTTGTCGCGCTGGACAGACTGGAGCGATCGCCGAACCTGTGTCCTGTTTGGCGATGGGGCTGGAGCCGTTGTGTTGCAAGCAACGGAGGGGAGCGATCGCCTGTTGGGGTTTGAGCTTCGGAGTGATGGTAGCCTCAACAGCTCGTTGAATTTGGCATTTCAGGGTGAGACGCGGAGCCTGGTCGACGGTAAAACCGTCACTCAGGGGAACTTTCAGCCCATCACCATGAACGGCCAAGAAATCTATCGCTTTGCCGTGCGTCGAGTACCCGAAGTGATTGAAAAGGCATTGTTCCGGGCTGATCGAACCGTAGAGCAGGTGGATTGGCTGTTGCTGCATCAGGCCAACCAGCGGATTTTGGATGCTGTGGGCGATCGCTTAAGCATTCCCAGCCACAAAATCATTAGCAATATGGCCGAGTACGGTAACACGTCTGCCGCTTCTATTCCGCTGGCCCTAGATGAGTGGGTTCGCACCGGCAAAATTCAATCCGGTGACACCATTGCGGCGGCTGGTTTTGGGGCTGGCCTCACCTGGGGTGCTGTCATTTTTCAATGGGGGCGTTAACAGGCGATCGCGTGTTCACGACGAAATGAGGCTGAGCTGGCACTCTTCCGTTTTTGCAGTAGTGCTTACAGCTTGTGCTGGTCTTGCTTGAAGGATGCATTGTTGAGGGTTTCACCTCGCTTCTGCACATGCTTCCTGCGTATTGTTGATTCAGGAGTCGCACAACTATTATGACGAAGACAGCGTGGGTCTTTCCTGGCCAGGGTTCACAGGCCATTGGCATGGGAGCAGATTTGGTAGATATGCCAGAGGCGATCGCCAAGTTTCAGCAAGCTGAGCAAATTTTGGGCTGGTCCATTCCCGAGATTTGCCAGAGCGAGGATGATAAAGTATCGCGCACGCTCTACACCCAGCCCTGTCTGTACGTCATCGAAAGCATTTTGGCCGATGCGCTCATCACCAAAGGCCAAAGTCCTGCGGTTGTGGCAGGCCACAGTCTGGGGGAGTACGTTGCCTTATATGCAGCCCGCACCTTTGACTTTGAATCGGGACTGCGCTTAGTACAGCGACGCGCAGAACTGATGGATAGTGCTTCTGAAGGCACAATGGCCGCTCTGATCGGATTCAACCGAGAGGAGCTAGATACCAAGCTCGCCGAAACTCCCAATGTTGTGCTGGCCAACGATAATAATGCAGGTCAAGTGGTGATTTCAGGAACGCCCGAAGCGGTCGATGCGGTGCTTGGCAGCGTCAAGGCGAAGCGTGGGGTCAAGCTGAATGTGAGTGGTGCGTTCCATTCGCCCCTGATGGCCAATGCCGCTGCAGAGTTTCAATCCGTCTTGGAAACAATAGACTTTCAAACAGCGCAGGTTCCGGTCTTGTCCAATGTTGATCCGACCCCGGCAACCGACTCAGCCACCCTCAAAGATCGCCTAGTTCGGCAGATGACAGGCTCTGTTCGGTGGCGCGAAATTTCGCTGAACTTGCCACAGGCTGGCGTTGAGCGTGTGATTGAAGTCGGGCCAGGTAAAGTATTAACAGGTCTAATTAAGCGCACCTGCCCAGACATAGCCCTGGAAAATGTGAGCACGCTGGCCGATGTAGAGCGACTTGTGGGCTGAGTAACCTTGTGAACGATGCGATCGCAATCCGAGAACGAGAGCCAGCAGTTAGCTTGGCGTTGTACCACCTGTTTAAATGGTCGGTGGTTGCCCCGGCTCTACACGTTTACTTTCGTGGGCGCGTCTATGGTACGGAGAATGTCCCCCAGCGTGGCAAAGTGCTCATCGTGGCTAACCATGCCAGCGATTTCGATCCGCCGTTGCTGTCATCCAGTGTGCGGCGTCCCGTCTCCTACATGGCAAAAGAAGAGCTGTTTCGGGTTCCAGGTTTGGGGCCTGCCATTCGCCTGTATGGGGCATATCCGGTCAAGCGAGGCTCTGCCGATCGCAGCGCTATCCGAGCGGCATTGCAGCAGTTAGAAGCGGGATGGGCGGTCGGCATCTTTCTATCGGGAACTCGCACCTCCGATGCGCGGATTGCTGAGGCAAAGCTAGGGGCTGCCATGATTGCCGCCAAGGCCCAGGCTCCGCTGCTGCCTGTTAGCCTTTGGGGCACGCAGGCGATTATCCCCCGAGGGGCAAAGCTGCCACGCCCAGTGCCTGTGACGGTACGAATTGGCTCGTTAATTGCCCCACCTCCACTGGGCGATCGCGCAGCATTGACCTCGGTTACTCAGCAATGTGTGGATGCGATCCATCAGCTCCACGACCTGGGTCGGTAAGGTACGGTCTTAGCGTTGAGGGAGTTGACGGTGCTTATGGTATTCGGCTGAGTGCACTGAAGGACTGGATTCCTGACCATAGGTTGACGTTGTAGCCAATGGCCACAGGTTAAAATAACGATGTTAGGACGTGCAAAAAATTGGGGATGAGTGAATGCACGACTTGAGCGCAGAATTGGCTGGAACAATGGGAGAGGCAGAATGGGATTGGTTAATGCCCCATGCCGATCGCGACGCGTTGCTACTGGTTTCGTCGAAGCTGGATTTGTTAGATGTAGGCGTGGCGATCGCCAGCGATAATGTCGCATCGGTACAGAGTTGGATTGAACAAAAGCTCATTGGCAAACCCAGCCCAGAACAAATCAAGGTTTGGAACTCTGTACCCAACAAGCGGTTCAATGCCCTGATCCTGCAACCTTACGTCCTAGTGCAGGATATTTAATAAATGCAGGAATTGCAGAGTACAAGGTGTTTCAGAAATTGAGCCATCGATATTAGGCCAATTTCGTTCGTACTCACATTTGTAGCCCAGGAGTGAACGCTTTCATCCCCTAGGCTCTTGCGTGTTTCAAGCGTCGCTACCCCATGGGAGCAAGCATGAACCAATCGCGTCGCGAATGAACATCAGTTTTGATTAAGGGCTTTTCTGAGGTTTGCGCGGCGCCCAAACCCCAGAAAAGCCCGTTTTTGCAGGCGCGTTGCGCGCGCAAAAAGCATTCAACTGCGTAAGTCCTGAAGTTAGTGAGTTTGGTCCGTTAAGTAATCGGCAAGCTCGGCTCCGGTGTTGCCTGTGGTCACCCACAGAATCGCACGAGCTGCATCGCGCGCTGCCTTGCTCCACGATTCGGACGTCTGCTCTGAGGGAATGGCGACTGGCTGAAATTCAATGCCCCGGCTGCCAAATACGATCGCTCCAATAATTCGAGCGCGCCGCATGTGGTAGTCAGACGTAATTACGTAAGGCTTTTGGATACCCTTCTGGCGAAAATCGTCAACCAGGGTGGTGAAGTTGGTCACAGTATCCACAGCACGATAGTCCAAATGCAGGCGATCGCTATCAATCCCCGCTTCCGAAAATACCCACTCTACATACTCCGGATTGCTGCCCGAAGAAATCCACACCGGTAAATCGGGGTAGCGTTGGGCAAGCTCTGCTGCAAATTGCTCTCGGCTAGTTGCCCCTCCCAACACCAAAATGGCATCGTGGGGCAGCAACCAGGCCCGCACTTGCTTAACCGCGATCGCCCCCAACAATAGCAATGCCACTACCTGCACAAGAGGAAGCTTCCGTCGTTTATGGGCTGAAGTCGTGCCACACCGCTGGCCGTGCTTAACGAAATTGTGCGATCGCATAGGATTAAAAACGAACTTTACCCCACATCCACCTGGAGGGGTACCCACTCACTGAATGCCACAAGCTAATGCTACAGAGCTTTTGACTCTAACACTCTACACCAATTCCCAAAACTGGCGTCAGGACTGCTATCCCTCTTGTTCTTCTGGTTCCGCAGGTTGGGTCACGCCTTCGCACACATCGGCTGCAACAAACGTGACCGTAACACGATAGGCCTGCTTTCTGCCGTTGCCTTCGTAGGTGAGGGCTTGAGCCTGCTCCAACGCACGCTCATTCAAAAAGGGGTAGCCCGTACTCTGCAACACACTCGGGGCTGGCTCATCCACAACATTGCCGTCGGCATCAACCGCAACACCAATCACCGCTGGCTGAGCATTGCTCAAATCTGCGACACAGGCCTGCCGCGGAATTGGAGCATTGACCTCGGCACTAGGTGCCGATTCAGGACCGTAATTCGCTGGATCGTAATCTTCTCCCATCCAGGTGACTGCACTTGCAAACCAGTTGGTATAGCGTGTTAGGGCATCATCATTGCTGGTGCCGCTAGCATCGTAGGCATAACGTTCGGGACGCTGCTTAACTTCTGCCAATAATTCTTCGGTGACCCCGCTCGCAGGCGTAGGGGTGGCACCCGGGCTAGATTGGCCAATCGTGGCAGGCGTCGTTTGTAAGTCGGCAGCACCCGGTGTGGGGCTGGGCGTGGGTGTTGCAGAACTGCCCGCAATGTTGGGCAAATTCTCACCCGGAGTCAAGGTTGGGGTTGGGGTCGGAGATGGATTGGCAGCTTCTTCGCGGGCAAGT
This sequence comes from Leptolyngbya sp. AN02str, assembly GCF_050565595.1. Taxonomy (NCBI): domain Bacteria; kingdom Bacillati; phylum Cyanobacteriota; class Cyanophyceae; order Leptolyngbyales; family Leptolyngbyaceae; genus Leptolyngbya; species Leptolyngbya sp. AN02str. The sequence goes on from NZ_JBNXVR010000015.1 coordinate 103,468, forward strand.
TGCTCTTCTAGCGCCCGCTGCCGTTGCCGCAAGTCAGATTGAGCATTCGAGCGCCCCAAACTAGTCGCAGAGGGCAAACGAGTTCGTGGAACACGAAATGCCGAGGACGACGGAGCCGGCGGCGGCGGCACAAAGAATGGCGGCAGGGTGGGAGAAAGCCGAACGGGCGGCTGGTTGGGAATGGGGCTCAGGGAAAACTCTGGAGACTGGAGCGATGGAGGGCTGTTAAATTCAGGCAAGCTGGGCATCGCTAGCTCGTCGCTGAGGAACTCGGGCAAGCGGCTGCGCTCGGCGGGGGTAAGCTCGATCAGGTCAACAGGACGCTGAATTTCAGCTTCGGTGGTGATGGGCCTGGAGGGTAGCAGCGGCAGCAGCAGCCACAACAATGCATGAACGCCCAAGGAGGCGATCGCCCCCCAAAGCAGCGGTTCGCGCAGGGGGCCGGGCATCGTTCGTTCAGCAAAAGAGTAAGTCATCGCAGCAGTCGAAGCTAAACACTCTAGAGTTTGCAACTGGGCTAGGGGCTGTCACCCATTCAATCTGGAATCTGGATGCACCAACCGGGACAGTTCTTAGGCTGGTTCATCCAAGCAAGGCGAAATCTTCAGCGTGCCAAAGGTTTCACGTTAGTTGGATGCTGGACTCCAGCAAGACAGAGTTGCATCCAACTCCTATCCAGTTTATAAGTTATTGTCCTGGATTGACTTGCACAATCAGCAAGGAAAAGTAGGGAAGTTCTAGCGTTGGGCGATCGCGTAAATCGGCGTAGATGACCTGATTGGGCAGGGTGGCTCGCTCAACCACGTAGCTGTGCTGCAAGAGTTGGTGCCGTTGCAAGACGGCCCATATTTGCTCATACACAGAACTTACCTTCATTAAAACAATGACGTCGGCATGGGCGATCGCAGTTTCCAAATCTGCAACGGTGTAGAGAGCCGGAAGCACCATGAGTCGTTGCGATCGCACGGTGAGCGGCAAACCCATCATTGCTGCTGCCGCCATGGGAGACGAAATGCCGGGAATGGTTTCGACCCGAGCAGTGGGCTGCTGCTGCTGCAACGTTTGCGCCAGGTAGGTAAACGTGCTGTAAAAGCTCACATCCCCTTCCGATACAAACACCACATCTTGCCCCTGGGCCAAATATTGCCACACGTAGCGTGCGGCTTTTTCCCATGCGGCGGTGAGTACCGCATCATCCTGCACATAAGAAAACTCCAGCGCGAGCTGCGTTTGGTGCGATTGCACCCACGGGGCCACAATTTGCTGCGCGACTCCGGGTTTGCCGCCAATGCCAGCCGGAAAGGCCACCACCGCCGCCTGCTGAAGCAGTCGCAACCCCTTGACTGTCAATAGTTCTGGATCTCCGGGGCCTGCCCCAACGCCGTAGAGGGTGCCAATTTTGGGTTGAGCCTGCCTATCGTTCATGACCAACAACAATCCTGAGTTCGCAATTCTCGCTTCAGGATTGTCGCATGGGGTGTGGCGCTCAACTCAGAGCCTATCGCGATTGGCCAAAATTCTGGACAGCAGGGAGTATCTCACCAGGGCCAGAGCTTGATTCAACATGGGCATGGCCACCTGCGCGGATAGGCATTTGCTCGGCTGGGGCTGGGTGGGGTGGGTCAAAGGCAATGATGAACTTGGCAAAGGGCATGTGTCGCTGAAGTGTGGCGAGATATATGCTGGCATCGTTGCGGCGGCGAAACCGAGTCAACGCCTGGTTTTGACAATTGGGCAGCAGGCGGTAGACCACCCACGGATGAAGCTGGTCGTAATAACTCATAGTGGTAGATTGCAAGAAATGAGACACTAAAGCAGGCACGACCACAACTGAATAGGATGTGGAACGACCCGTTAAATTCATGTCTCATTTTGAGGCTTTATTTTGAATATGTCAATCTGAGGCTTCAATATGGGATGTCTATGATCGCCCGATGACTGAACACGACCATTTACAAGAGAATTCCAAAGCTTCTCCTATCGAGTCCTTGCGAATAGAGCGCACAAAGCTCACTCAAGATGAGCTTGCAGTTCGCTGTGGAATTCCTCGTTCAACTTATCAGCGTTGGATTGCTGGCAGAACTGAGGCCAAGCTAAGCCTCACGCAATTGAAGGCACTTTGCCAAGAGTTAGGGATTGAACGAGTAGACGAGTTGCCGGATGGATTTTGCCCCAGGTTGAGCGATCGCCCTCCTTAATCTTGATGCTCCACGGTATCGGGCATTTGTTGAATCATTTCCATCGTGCGGACGCTCACGGTGCAGATCCGTTGCAGCAACTCGATGACGTGTTCTTTGTATCCGTTGAAGAGCATCAATTCGTGTGGCGGAAGGGGGCCGACCCGTATCGAGTACAGTTGGCGGAGGGATCCCAATGACAGCATCGGTTTGACTTAACGATGCACGATACTATTGAGAGGATAGCCCGGTAGGAAATCTGAAAGGTGAGTGCGATGGTTCAAGCACAACCGACTCCTTCCTTAGAGTCCTTTCCCCAACGTCGGTGGACGGTGGATGAGTATCATCGCATGATTGCCGCTGGGATTCTCACGCCGCGCGATCGCGTTGAGCTATTGGACGGGCACATCATCGAAATGGTACCGCAGGAACCGCCCCACGCTTCGACGACCTCCAGTGTTGGCAACGATTTTGTACTGTTATTTGCGGGGAAAGCTTGGGTGCGGCAGCAGTTGCCCATCACCATCACACCCAATTCAGAACCAGAGCCAGACATTGCCGTTGTGAAACTCAATGACCGACGGTATCGCGATCGCCATCCAGTTTCAGAAGAGGTTTACCTGCTGATTGAAGTGGCAGATTCGAGCTTGACTTACGATCGCGATCGCAAAGCTCAAGTCTATGCAAAAGCGAATATTCCCGAATATTGGGTGATTGATGTTAACCAACGGCAAGTCCTTGTTTTTCGTGAACCTCAAGAAGATACCTATCAAGTGAAACAAGTTTTGGAAATGACGGATTCGATCGCCCCTGTCGCCTTTCCAGAGATCACAATCACGCTAGCCGATCTGTTTGTTTAGAAGCGATCGCCGAGGTTGGCAGAAGTGCCTGGAGGAGCATTGTGTTGAATTGAAGGGACATCGACTGGTGTGGCGGAAAGATGCTGACCCGTATCGAGTGAGATTAGGTTATACGTTGCTTTGGCTCCCACTCCTCCAATGATGAGCAAGGATGATTTTGAGAAACATTTAGAAAGCCTACTGCTGCTGAATCCGGAAGTTATTTTTTGGGAGCCGATCAATGCTCGTGGTACTAACGGAAAAAGAATGATAGCAGCCGGATTAGACCTTGCTAAATCCATTATGAAAAGAGATGCCTGGGCGAGCTGTTTTCTTAAACAATGGGAAGCAATTGAAGCGGCAGCAGAAAATTTAGGCTGTATAGACCGTTTGCATATTTGGCCAGATCAAGAGTTGAAAGGTTATGTTGATTTATCAATCTTAGATTACTGGTGGTACAAGCCAACTGTTGAAAAATGGAATGGTATTGAAACTGTAGATTGCCAAGATAGAAAGTCGCCTTCACGTCAGACTCAACTGCCTCTTCTAAAACTGCCTCTTCTAAATTTGTAAGCTAGCATCTCACTATGGCAAAAACCTATTGCAGCGCATCACTCACAACCCAGATATCTGTCATGGGAAACCTTGTATTCGTGAGTTGCGTTACCCGGTTGAGTTTATTCTTAAACTTCTGAGTTCTGGCATGACAACTGAAGAAATCCTTGCCGACTACGAAGATCTCGAATCAGACGACATTCTTGCCGTTCTGCTGTTCGCGGCTCGTCTTAGTCAGGTCAAGAGCATTCACAAGCTGGCATCATGAAATTTCTCGTTGATGCCCAACGTCCCCGTAGTTTCGCCAACGCTCTCCAACCCTAGAATCCGAAAATCACAAGCAGCACCGAGACGATCATCGCAGCTTAAGTTTGAGGAATTGTAGGTTCGCTCATCTATCGGGCCACTCCCCCGTAGCGCCAGAAGGTCGGCTTCCTTCTTCAACCGCCCTATCATAGAACCAGGATTTGAGTGGTTTCTGTCATGGCCAACCTGAATGCTGATACGATCGCCCCCCCAACGCCCATCGGCGAAAAGCGCGTCACCCTTAACAACATCAGCTGGGAGTCCTACGAAAAGATATTGGAAGCGCTTGGGGAAGGGCGATCGGCACGGTTGGTATATTACAAGGGTGTGTTGGAGATCATGACTCCGTTAGAAGCGCATGACAATCCCAGTGGGTTGATCGGTCAATTTATCGAAATTCTGACGGAAGAGTTAGACTTCACGCTCAAGACCATGGAATCAACCACGCTCAATCGTCCTGATCTGGCAACAGGAGCAGAGCCGGATAAAGGATATTACATTCAGAATGAACCTTTAGTGCGCGGAAAAATTGTGGATCTTGCGATAAATCCGCCGCCCGATTTAGTGTTAGAAGTTGATATTACCAACACGGATCTCAACAAAAATAAGATTTACGCTGCCCTTGGGGTACCTGAGCTTTGGCGTTTTAATGGCAGAGTTCTTAAAATCTATCAACTTCAAGCCGAGGAATATCAAGAAGTTGAAACGAGTCCAACCTTTCCCAACGTTCCAAAAGAGAGGCTTTACCAGTTTCTAAATGAATGCGCTCAGCTGGGAGAAACCCAGGCCAAGCGCAACTTACGACAATTGTTAAGTAATAAAACGGTTGGATAATTCTGAGCCCTAGAAAGCTCATTCTCTCGTTTGATCATTTGGCAGGATTTAAAAAATGGTTGAACAATTTGGCCTATTTTCGGTGGTTCCTCAGTCCAATTTCTTGATAAAACGGTTGAACAATTTATCAAGGCTTTACCCAAAGCAGCTTTCAAGCCCTGCGCTTTAGACGATAGCTGTTTTACATTTGGGGAGTCATCGTTTTTCACTCATCACTACCAAAGAACTATTTGCAATGCTTTCAAATCACGGTTTGGAGTCTTAAGAAGAAAGAAATTGCAGTATAACCTCCGAATTCCCTTTTCAATCTAAGAGTCGCCAATTACCGGAGTTGATGAAGGGAGCCCAATAGTAGGGATGAGCGGTTGCTTCCCGGTTCAGCATCGCTAACTGTGTTTGCCGCAACGCCTCACTACGTCCCATGCCTAACAGCAGGTTTTGGTAATATTCCACCATCAAATCACGGGTGGTATTATCCTGCACCTGCCACAAACTAATCAGTTGGCTTTGTGAGCCTGCTAGCACTAAGGCCCGTCGCAAGCCATAGACTCCCTCTCCTAACGAGAGGTCTCCTAGGCCCGTATCACAAGCAGATAGAGCGACCAGTTGAGTTCCTAATAGATTCAGATTGCTGACTTCCAGAGCACTGACGATGCCATCTTCTCCGGTACCACTTTGCCCGACGTTCACGCCTGACAGGACTAGCCCAGAGCGCAGCAGTGGATTGTCCGTCAACACAACCTCTTGCGAGCCAAGGGATTCAAAGAAGCCGTGGGTGGCAATATGCAAGATGCGAGGACGATTTACTTGCCGTAATGCGGCTTCTGTAGCAGCTTGTTGTTGCAAATTCAGGATTTGGGAAGGAGGCAGACGTAAGGTTTGGGCAAGTTGGGTCGCAATTGCATCTGCTTCTTCAGCCGTTGCCATTAATGGGGGCCAAGCGCGCTCCCGCAGGTCAATAAAACGAGTGGGAGTTTGAGCGATATCGAAACTGCCAGGCTGCTCAAAAATGGGATGCGCTAGGATCACTGGACTGGTTTGTGGGGTAGCAGTCGCTTGTGCCTGGAGTCGGAGCAAGTCTCGACCCGAGGTGAGGTAGGTGAGGGTGTAGTTTTCCACCAGGTAGCGCCCCGTTTCATCCACCAACGCTTCAAAGGGAATCAGGTTGAAGGCACCATCAGGAGAAATCAGCAAGTGGTTGGTGTCTCCCAATCGCGCTCGAATGGGTGCCATGACGCGAGCATCGAGTGCTTGTGCTGCTTCTTTGACATCCGCCACAGGGTAACCAGGATTACGAAGTCCTTGCTGTAAATTTGCAATTAACGGGTCAATCTCAGCGGCAGACCCTAAATCAATCCCATCAACGGTGCCATCTGAACGCAGGAGATAGGCAGCATAGCGAGCCTCTCCAAAGCGATTACTGCTTGGTGCTTGAGGGTCAAAAACGCGATATCGGACTAGTTCAACCAGGGTAGTGTGCGGTGGCAGTAGAGCCTGGATAGTTGGAATATCGATGGGTTGATTGAGGGCTTGAAACTGGCTGCTGCGACGGGAGAGTTGAGCTTCGAGAGATTGAATTTCCGCCTCCAGATTGGCAACTTGAGTGCGGTATTGCTCCAGGGGTAACGCCTCTGGACGGTTGAAGACTAGAGTGGAGAGTTGCGTTCGCTTAATATTGAGGTCATTAAGTAGCGTTTGGCTGTTGGGGTCGAGTTGCTCTCGCAGAATCTGCTGGCTGTTGGTGAAGAGGTCGAGCAACCGTCCTTTGCGCTGGAGGATAGTTGTGAGTGCTAGTTGAGCAGCAGATGGATCATTGGGTAGAGATTGGAGGTGTAGCGAGATGGCGACATACGTCGTGGCTGTAAAGGTGGTTAGGAAGTTTTGTTTATATGACTCCGAACCAACCAGCAGATTGAGGTTTAAGTTGGCTTCTTCTATGACCAGGCTTCGCTGCAAAAAACTGAGGGTGGAGGTGAGATTACGTTGTGCCCACAAGAAGGTTGCTAGGTTGGTGAGGCTAGTAGCTACATTCGGGTGTTCTTCTCCTAACGCTTGTTCCCAAATTGCGAGAGACCTCAGGAAGAGGGGTTCTGCCTGAGCATAGTTACCCTGATCTCGGTAGAGCCCTGCTAAGTTGTTGAGGCTTTGTGCGATATATGGGTGACTGGTTCCGAGTACTTGTTCAAAGATCGCGAGGGAGCGTTGGAAGAGAGGTTCTGCTAGGGCATAATTGCCCTGCTCCTGGTAAAGATTTGCCAAATTGTTGAGGCTAACGGCTATATCTGGGTGATTAGTCCCCAGGGCTTTTTCAAAGATTGTGAGGGACTTTAGGAAGAGGGGTTCCGCTTGAGCATAGTTGCCCTGATCCTGGTAGAGCAGTGCCAAGTTGTTGAGGCTAGTGGCTACGTCTAGGTGATTGAAGCCTAGCAATCGCTCCCGAATTGCAAGAGAGCGTTGAAAGAGGGGTTCTGCCAAGTTATAGTTGCCCTGATTTTGGTAAAGACTTGCCAGATTGCTGAGGGTGATGGCTACATCCGGGTGATTTTCTCCCAGCACTTGTTCCCGAATCGTGAGGGATCGTTGGAAGAGGGGTTCTGCCAGAGCATAATTGCCTTGATCCAGGTAGAGCCCTGCCAGGTTGTTGAGGCTAATGGCCACATATGAGTGACTGTCGCCTAGTGTTTGTTCAGAGATCGTGAGGGATCGTTGGAAGAGGGATTCTGCCAGCGCATAGTTGCCCTGCTCGTGGTAAAGATTTGCCAGATTGTTGAGGGTGATGGCTACATCCGGGTGATTTTCTCCCAGCACTTGTTCCCGAATCGTGAGCGATCGCTGATAGAAGGGTTCTGCTTGAGCATAGTTACTCTGTTCTTGGTAGAGACTTGCCAGGTTGCTGAGGCTAGTGGCCACATCTGGGTGACTCGAGCCTAGCAATTGTTCCCGAATTGCAAGGGATCGTTGGAGGAGCTGTTCTGCTTGGATATAGCTCCCCTGAACATAGTAGAGCACTGCCAGATTGTTGAGGCTGGCGGCTACATCCGGATGATTTTCTCCTAGCACTTGTTCCTGGATCGCGAGCGCCCGCTGATAGAGGGGTTCTGCTTGCGCGTAGTTGCCCTGTGCCCGGTAGATCTCTGCCAGGTTGTTGAGACTAGTCGCCACATTGGGGTGGTTACCGCCCAGCGCTTGTTCCCAAATAGCGAGCGATCGCTGGTAGAGGGATTCTGCCTGGTCATAACTACTCTGAGATCGGTAGAGCTCTGCCAGGTTGTTGAGACTCTGAGCTACATCCGGATGATTGGCACCTAGTGTTTGTTCCCGAATTGCAAGGGATCGTTGGAAGAGCAGTTCTGCTTGAGTGTAGTTGCCCTGCACATAATAGAGCGCTGCCAGGTTGTTGAGGCTTTGTGCTAGATAAGGGTGATTTTCTCCCAACGCTTGTTCATAAATAGTGAGCGCTAGTTTGAAGAGGGGTTCTGCCTGAGCATAGTTACCCTGATCTCGGTATAGCTCTGCTAGGTTGTTGAGGCTAGTAGCCACATCCGGGTGATTTTCTCCCAGTGCTCGTTCCCGAATTGCAAGCGCTTGCCGATAGAGGGGTTCTGCCTGGGCATAGTTACCCTGAACATGGTAAAGCAATGCTAATCTGTTGAGGTTAGTAGCCACGTCCGGGTGATTTTCTCCCAGCGCTTGTTTCTGGATTTCGAGCGACCGCCGATAGAGCGGTTCTGCCTGAGTATAGCTACCCTGAGCCCGATAAAGTTCTGCCAAGTTGTTGAGGCTGGTCTCTATAAGCGGATGATTTTCTCCCAGCGCTTGTTCAAAGATGTAGAGCGATCGCTCTGCCAATGGAATCGCCTCTTCATAGCGTCCAGCTTGATAAAGGACAACCACTTGCTGATTGAGTTGGCTCGCTTCAGCTAAGGCTTGGTTTGTTTCTGTTGCCGCTTGCTGTTTTAATTGGTAGCTACCCGTTGCACCTGCACCATACGTCTTAGCAATAATGGTGTATGCACCTGCGGTCGGTAGCGTCATCACGAGCGTCGAGTTTGTTCCTGACATCCCATCGTCTTGTTCTCCAGTTCTCCCCTCAAAAGTGGGTGTCTGGTAGTAGCTGCCATCTCGCAATGTAGGGCTATTCTGATCCATCTGCCCTGTGATGAAAATCGGTGAGTTGGGGGTGAGGGCCTGAGCAATTAAAGACGACTCGGGGAGCTGTATTGGGATAGAAGCTTGAGAAGAAGCGACTGATGATGTCCCTACCCAAGTGGAACTAACGACACCAATGAATCCTTGTCCAATCCAGCGGAGTAGTGGTTTAACGCGACTCATTCTGATCCCTCATATTCACCCTGTCCTACCCTGGATACACAAGCGTTTATTGCCTCTTTCCAAAAATTATAAAGAGGATTTCAGGGTAATTCAGCCAGCGAATTCAGAGATGCACTGGACCACGGGCACAGAGGATGGCGATCGCATGCTCTTGTAAAAGAGCAAACACCTTCAGGGCGATACGGTAAGCAGTGAGAGCACTTTGAGCGGGGAGAGCCACAATCGGATACACGGCCAATAACTATTAAGGTGCAATGGGTTGCCAGTCACCGGAGTTGATGAAGGGAGCCCAATAGTAGGGATGAGCGGTTGCTTCCTGGTTCAGCATGGCTAACTGCGTTTGCCGTAGAGCCTCACTGCGTCCCATGCCTGACAGCAGGTTTTGATAATATTCCACCATCAAATCACGGGTGGTATTATCCTGCACCCGCCACAAACTGATCAGTTGGCTCTGTGACCCTGCCAATACTAATGCCCGTCGCAATCCATAGACTCCCTCTCCTAACGAGAGATCTCCGAGTCCTGTCTCGCAAGCAGATAGAACCACCAGTTGAGTGCCCAACAGATTCAGGTTGCTGACTTCGAGTGCACTGACGATGCCATCTTCTCCGGTACCACTTTGCCCAACCTTCACCCCTGACAGTACCAGCCCAGAGCGCAGCAGTGGATTGTCCGTCAATACAACCTCTTGCGAGCCACGGGATTCAAAGAAGCCGTGGGTGGCAATATGCAATATGCGAGGACGATTCACTTGCTTTAATGCGGCTTCTGTAGCAGCTTGTTGTTGCAAATTCAGGATTTGGGCAGGAGGCAGACGTAAGGTTTGGGCAAGTTGAGTCGCAATGGCATTGGCCTCACCCTCCGTTGCCATTAAGTCAGACCAGGTGCGTTCCCTCAGGTCAATGAAGCGAGTGGGAGTTTGAGCGATATCCGAACTGCCAGGGCGTCCAAAGATGGGGTTCGCCAGCAGAACAGGATTGGTTTGGGGTGCGGCAGTGGCTTGTGCCTGGAGTCGGAGCAAGTCTCGACCCGAGGTGAGGTAGGTGAGGGTATAGTTTTCCACGAGGTAGCGCCCTGTTTCATCCACCATTGCCTCAAAGGGCATCAGGTTGAAGGCACCATCAGGAGAAATCAGCAGGTGGTTGGTGTCTCCCAATCGCTCTCGAATCGGTGCCATGACGCGAGCATCGAGTGCTTGAGATGCTTCTTTGACTTGCTCTACGGTGAAACCAGGCTTGCCTTGATCATCATAATTGCCGAGTGAGCGCTGTAAGTCTTCAATCAACGGGTCAATCTCAGCGGCAGACCCCAAATCAAGCCCATCAACGATGCCATCAGCTTGCAGCAGATAAGCAGCATAGCGGGCTTCTCCAAAACGGTTATTGATAGATGCTTGAGGGTCAAAGACGCGATAGCGGACTAGTTCAACCAGAGCAGTTTGCGCTGGAAGTAGAGCCTGGATAGTGGGAATATCGATAGGTTGATTGAGGGCTCGAAACTGGCTGCTGCGACGTGAGAGTTGAGCTTCGAGTTGTTGAATTTCCGATTCAAGAGTGGCAACCTGAATGCGGTATTGTTCCAGGGGTAACGCCTCTGGACGGTTGAAGACTAGCGTGGAGAGTTGCGTGCGTTTAGCAGTGAGGTCATTAAGCAGCGTTTGACTGTCGGGGTCGAGTTGCTCGCGCAGAATCTGCTGGCTGTTGGTGAAGAGGTCGAGCAGCCGTCCTTTGCGCTGGAGGATAGTTGTGAGTGCTAGTTGAGCAGCAGGCAGATCATCGGGCAGAGATTGGAGGTGTAGCGAGATGGCAGCAGACGTAGTGCCTACAAAGGCGGCCAGGAAGTTTTGTTTATAGGACTCCGAACCATTGATGAGGTTGAGATTGAAGTTAACTTCTTCAACGGCTAGACTTCGCTGCAAGAAGCTGAGGGTAGAGGTGAGGTTATTTTGCGCCCATGAGAGAGCTGCCAGGTTGTTGAGGCTAGTCGCCATATTCGGGTGATGGGTTCCTAGCGCTTGTTCCAAAATAGAGAGCGATCGCTGGTAGAGGGGTTCTGCCTGAGCATCGTTGCCCTGATCCTGGTAGAGCCGTGCCAGGTTGTTGAGACTAGCGGCCACATTAGGGTGGTTGCCGCCTAGCGCTTGTTCCAAAATAGAGAGCGATCGCTGGTAGAGGGGTTCTGCCTGAGCATCGTTGCCCTGATCCTGGTAGAGCCGTGCCAGGTTGTTAAGGCTTGTGGCCACATCGGGGTGGTTGGCGCCCAGCGCTTGTTCACTAATAAAGAGCGATCGTTGGTAGAGGGGTTCTGCCTGAGCATCGTTGCCCTGAATCCGGTAGAGCTCTGCCAGGTTGTTGAGGCTAGTCGCCACACTGGGGTGGTTGGATCCCAGCGCTTGCTCCCAAATAAAGAGTGATCGCTGGTAGAGGGGTTCTGCCTGAGCATAGCTGCCCTGATCCCGGTAGAGACTTGCCAGGTTGTTGAGGCTATTAGCCACGTCCGGGTGATTAGCTCCTAACGCTTGTTCCCGAATAGAGAGCGATCGCTGGTAGAGGGGTTCTGCCTGAGCATAGTTGCCCTGATCCCCGTAGAGACTTGCCAGGTTGTTGAGGCTAGTTGCCACACTGGGGTGATTAGCTCCCAGAGCTTGTTCCCAAATAGAGAGCGATCGTTGAAAGAGGAGTTCTGCCTGAGCATAGCTGCCCTGATCCCGGTAGAGACTTGCCAGGTTGTTGAGGCTATTAGCCACGTCCGGGTGATTGGCGCCCAGCGCTTGTTCACTAATAGAGAGCGATCGTTGGTAGAGGGGTTCAGCCTGAGCATAGTTGCCCTGATCCCGGTAGAGACTTGCCAGGTTGTTGAGGCTATTAGCCACGTCCGGGTGATTAGCTCCTAACGCTTGTTCCCGAATAGAGAGCGATCGCTGGTAGAGGGGTTCTGCTTGAGCATAGTTGCCCTGATCCTGGTAGAGGATTGCCAGGTTGTTGAGGCTAGTTGCCACACTGGGGTGATTAGCTCCCAGAGCTTGTTCCCAAATAGAGAGCGATCGCCGATAGAGAGGTTCAGCTTGAACATAGTTGCCCTGATCCCGGTAGAGTTCTGCCAGGTTGTTGAGGCTGGTGGCTACATTGGGGTGGTTGTTGCCCAGCGCTTGTTCCCAAATAGAGAGCGATCGCCGGTAGAGGGGTTCTGCTTGAGCATAGTTGCCCTGATCCTGGTAGAGGCTTGCCAGCCCGTTGAGGCTTTGTGCCACATTGGGGTGGTTGCTGCCCAGCGCTTGTTCCCGAATAGAAAGCGATCGTCGGTAGAGGGGTTCTGCCTGAGCATAGTTGCCCTGTAACCGGTAGAGATTTGCCAGGTTGTTGAGGCTACTGGCCACACTGGGGTGGTTGCTGCCCAGCGCTTGTTCCCGAATAGAGAGTGCTCGCTCTGCCAACGGAATTGCGTCTGCATAGCGTCCAGCTTGATGAAGTTCAATCACTTGCTGATTGAGTTGTCTTGCTGCAGCTAAGGCTTGATCGATCTCGGTTGCTACTCGCCGTTCTAGCCTGTAGCCACCTCCTGTACCAGCACCATAAGCTATGGCAACAATGGTATATACACCTGTGGAGGGTAAGGTGATCGTAATCGTCGAGTTTGTTCCTGTCCCCCCATCGTTGTCTCCAGCAACGATCTCATCTTCAGGGCTGGCCAACATGAGGTAGGTATCAAACTCTTCACTGCTTAGGTCAATGACGATCTGCTCTCCAGCCCTCCCCTCAAAGGTATGTGCGTGATAGTGGCGGCCATCTGGCAGTGTAGGACTATTGGCATCTAAACGCCCAGTAATGGTTGTGGAGGCAGCAGACTCCGTTGGCATTACCTGAGCGATCGCAAATGGATGCTCTGATTTGCTTGTTGGAGAAGAGTTTGAAGCGATCGCTGGGGTGGCTAACCAAAGTCCACCAATCAAACCTAGAAAAACTTGGTGCCAAAGGACGTGGCTTAGTAACCAATAGCGATTCATGATGAATTTGTTAAGGGTAGATATCAGACCATCTAGTTTAGGGAGCAGTGCTTTGCCGCTCTAAGGCGGATGCGGGTAAGCGAGATTGGGAGTCTTCGAGCAGCCGCTTTAGGCTTTGCAGTTGCTGTTGAACCTCTGGCAGCGATGCATCTAAAAGTTGGCGGTAGTTGGCTTCAGCGGCCTGAAGCCAAATGACCGCTTCAGCATAATTGGCAACACTACGTGCTACTAACCCCAAACGCTCTTGGAGATTCGCTTGCTGCTCCAGGTCATCTGCATCAGTTAAACCGAGAGCACGGTTATATTGTTCCCGTGCCTGTCTGGTTAGACCAATCTGTTCATAGATTGACCCCTGCAATTGATAGACAGCAGCACTCTGCGTACCACTCTGGATTTGTGTCGTTAAGACGGCGATCGCATTTTGATTGAGGTTGTGGTTGCGGTAGGCTTGAGCGATAGCCAGAGTATGTGCGGTAGGATCGAGGGCTAATGCTTCAATTTGAGCTAATTCTTGATTGACGCGGCTAACTTCTGCCTCCGTCAAAATCCTAAAGGTAGGCGGCACTGAACCACTTGGATTTGACAACAAACCTCGATCCGTTTCCACCGTGATTTCATAGGTGCGACCCGTTTCCAATGATTCTGTGTATTGTGCTGTGGTTGCGGTGAGGCGATCGCTTTCCCATGAGAAGCCCCCTAAGCCTCGAATTCTGACTCGGTAAGTATTTGCATTCGGAACGCCACTCCAGGCGATGTCAATGCTTCCTGGCAACAGTGCTGTGTTGCGCGGGGTAATGATGTAGGGACGGTTTTCATCAATGGGAGAACGAGTTGGACCCGTTGAACGACTCGGAAAAACTCTAGGCGCACAGCGGTCAGACATCTGTGCTTCGCCTGCCGAAATTGTCCATGTCATCCAATTGGCATTGGCATCCAGGCAGGTGATTGTTACAAACGATTGGTTGCCGACTCGAACCCGATGATTAGGGCTGAGTTCTTGATACCGTCTAGCACGACCCCAAAACAAAGAAAATTGGCCTTTGACCTCTACCCTTCCGGAAAGATTGGAAATGGTGACGTTGTTTGCCTGAGCAGGCAAGGAGATGGCAAAGGGCAAACCCAAACCGAGTAGACAGGTGAACAAAAAAAACTTCCAGGTCATAAGGTTGTGTCGGGAGAAGGGCAACTTTTTCCGTGTGCTTGTAAGCGCTGTTGGGCTTGGTGAAGCCATTGATCTTCTTCAAGGATTGGAGCGCGACGACGCTCAAGGCGCTCAATGCCTTGTTGGCAGCATTCCTGCCATTGTTGGAGGCTGTCGCTTGGTCTATCCTGTTGTTCGAGTACCTGTGCTAGTAAACAATGGGCAGCAGCGCTACTCCGGACGCGTTGTTGAGTATTGTTGATACTGGCAATCTCGATCGCACTTTCTAAAGCCGCTTCAGCATCTTGAAAATAGCCCTGCGAGAAGCGTGCCCAACCCAAGTTTTTGTAGAGATTAAATTCTTCTTCTGGCTTAATCTCTGTTCGATTGCGTAAGAAGAGCCCATCCTGAAGCAAGATAACGGCTTCTTGGTACTTCTCCTCCTGAATCAAGAGCCGCGCTAAATTGTTGTGAGCTTCTACTAGTCCTTGGCTGGAAGCAATCTGGTAAAACTCCTTTGCCTCATCTAGCCTCAGCCAGTCTTCGTAAACGAGCCCCAAGTTGTAATGGGCCTCTGCATGGTCAGAATCTAGGGCGATCGCCTGCCGATAATGCTGCTCTGCTTGGCGAAGATGCCTGCCGTAGTAAAGATCTAAGCCACGCCGGTTATAAAAATCGGCGATCGCTGGCAAGCTACACCAAAGACCAACAATGCCACCTAAAAGCACGAGGGTTGAACCAAGCTTCGCCTCTTCCTGCCAATGTTTAGGAATTCCAAGTTTGGTGAAAAGTTGTTCGATTCCTTTCTGGCCTGCTTCTGTTAAATCACTGCGGGCTTTTAGAAACGCTAGTAGGGACGGAAGGATGACAGCCGCCGTTCCGGTGACCCCTAGGCCAACACTGAGGAATCGATTTGCAATATTCAGCAAAAGGGCCAGGATGACTGTCCAGCTTCCTAAAGTGAGGAGCTTAAAGAGCCAATCACCGCGATCGCGCTGGTGAACAGCAGGTTCATCGTCTAGATGCCACCACCAATGTGCAGCTGCATCAGGATGCATGGAACGGTAAGCGGGTAGCTCTTCTTGAATCGCTTGATAAATTCGCTGTTTGTGCTCTTTGAACTTGGCGTCCAGAGCTTTTAACCAAAGCAAGCGATCGCTTGAAATGGGATATTGCTCCGTCAATGCCTGATGAACTGCATCACGGGCACAGAGGATAGCGATCGCCTGCGCCTCTGACAGTTCCTCTGACAGATCCAGAACTTGCAGGGCGGTACGGTAAGCAGTGAAAGCAGATTGAACGGGAAGAGCCATAACTGAGTAAAACAGCCAACAACTACTGAGGTGAAATGGGTCGCCAATCACCAGAGTTGATGAAGGGAGCCCAGTAGTAGGGATGAGCGGTTGCTTCCTGGTTCAGCATCGCTAACTGCGTTTGCCGCAACGCCTCACTGCGTCCCATTCCTGACAGCAGGTTTTGGTAGTATTCCACCATCAAATCACGGGTGGTATTATCCTGCACCTGCCACAAACTAATCAGTTGGCTCTGTGAGCCTGCTAGCACTAAGGCCCGTCGTAATCCATACACTCCCTCTCCTAACGAGAGGTCTCCTAGGCCCGTATCACAAGCAGATAGAGCGACCAGTTGAGTTCCTAATAGATTCAGATTGCTGACTTCCAGAGCACTGACGATGCCATCTTCTCCGGTACCACTTTGCCCGACGTTCACGCCTGACAGGACTAGCCCAGAGCGCAGCAGTGGATTGTCCGTCAACACAACCTCTTGCGAGCCAAGGGATTCAAAGAAGCCGTGGGTGGCAATATGCAAGATGCGAGGACGATTTACTTGCCGTAATGCGGCTTCTGTAGCAGCTTGTTGTTGCAAATTCAGGATTTGGGAAGGAGGCAGACGTAAGGTTTGGGCAAGTTGGGTCGCAATTGCATCTGCTTCTTCAGCCGTTGCCATTAATGGGGGCCAAGCGCGCTCCCGCAAGTCAATAAAGCGAGTGGGAGTTTGAGCGATATCTGCATTACCGGAGTTTTCAAAGAAGGGGTTCGCCAGCAGGACAGGGTTGGATTGGGGTGCGGCGGTGGCTTGTGCCTGGAGTCGGAGCAAGTCTCGACCCGAGGTGAGGTAGGTGAGGGTATAGTTTTCCACCAGGTAGCGCCCTGTTTCATCTACCAACGTCTCAAAGGGAATCAGGTTGAATGCGCCATCGGGGGAAATCAGCAGGTGGTTGGTGTCTCCCAATCGCGCTCGAATGGGTGCCATGACGCGAGCATCGAGTGCTTGAGCTGCTTCTTTGACTTGCTCTACGGTGAAACCGGGCTTGCCTTGATCATCATAATTGCCGAGTGAGCGCTGTAAGTCTTCAATCAACGGGTCAATTTCAGCGGCAGGCCCCAAATCAAGCCCATCAACGATGCCATCAGCTTGCAGCAGATAAGCAGCATAGCGGGCTTCTCCAAAACGGTTATTGATAGATGCTTGAGGAGCAAAGACACGATAGCGGACTAGTTCAACCAGAGCAGTTTGCGCTGGAAGTAGAGCCTGGATAGTTGGAATATCGATGGGTTGATTGAGGGCTTGAAACTGGCTGCTGCGACGGGAGAGTTGAGCTTCGAGAGATTGAATTTCCGCCTCCAGATTGGCAACTTGAGTGCGGTATTGCTCCAGGGATAGAGACTCTGGACGGTTGAAGACTAGCGTGGAGAGTTGCGTGCGTTTAGCAGTGAGGTCGCTAAGCAGCGTTTGACTGTCGAGATCGAGTTGCTCGCGCAGAATCTGCTGGCTGTTGGTAAAGAGATCGAGCAACCGCCCTTTGCGCTGGAGGACGGTCGTCAGTGCTAGTTGCGAAGCAGTTGGATTATCGGGCAGAGATTGGAGGTGTAGCGAGATGGCAGCAGACGTAGTGCCTGCGAAGGTAGATAGGAAGCTTTGTTTGTAGGCCTCCGAGCCAACCATCAGATTAAGGTTTAAGTTAGCTTCTTCAACAGCTAAGCCTCGCTGCAAGAAGCCAAGAGTCGAAGGAAGGTTATTTTGTGCCCATAAGAAAGCTGCAAGGTTAGTAAGGCTTTGAGCCACGTCTGGATGATTGGCTCCCAGCACTTGTTCCCGAATAGAGAGCGATCGCTGGTAGAGGAGTTCTGCCTGAGCATAGTTGCCCTGATCCTGATGGAGCCTTGCCAGGTTATTAAGGTTGGTGGCTACAAAAGGGTGATTGATCCCTAGCACTGGTTCAAAGATAGCGAGCGACTGTTGCAAGGAAGATTTTGCTTGATCATAGTTGCCTTGATCCTGATACAGCGCTGCTAGAGTGATGAGACTAGTTGCCACAAACGGATGATTGGCTCCTACTGTTTGTTCAAGGATAGATAGAGCGCGCTGAAGAAGGAGTTCTGCCTGAGCATAGTTGCCCTGAGCATAATAGAGCTGTGCTAGGTTGGTTAAACTTGCAGCTACGTTAGGATGATTAGTTCCAAGCGCTTGTTCAAGGATAGTGAAAGAGCGTATATACAGAGGCTCTGCCTGAATGTAGTTGGCCTGAGTATAATAGAGACTTGCTAGGTTGTTGAGACTAGTGGCTACGTTAGGATGATTAGTTCCAAGCGCTTGTTCAAGGATAGTGAAAGAGCGCATATACAGAGGCTCTGCCTGAGTATAGTCGCCCTGTAACCGATAAAGGTTTGCCAAGTTGTTTAGGCTGTTGGCTACATCTGGGTGATTGGCCCCTAGCGCTTGTTCCCGGATAGCGAGGGATCGTTGGAAGAGGGGTTCAGCCTGAGCATAGTTGCCCTGCTCTTGGTAGAGGCTTGCCAAGTTGTTTAGACTGTTGGCCACATCTGGGTGATTGGCCCCTAGCGCTTGTTCCCGGATAGCGAGGGATCGTTGGAAGAGGGGTTCAGCCTGAGCATAGTTGCCCTGCTCCTGGTAGAGCAATGCCAGGTTGCTGAGGCTAAGGGCTACATGTGGGTGGTTGCCGCCCAGCGCTTGTTCCAAAATAGAGAGCGATCGCTTGTAGAAGGGTTCTGCCTGGGTATAGTTGCCCTGCTCCTGGTAGAGCAATGCCAGGTTGCTGAGGCTAAGGGCTACATGTGGGTGGTTGCCGCCCAGCGCTTGTTCCAAAATAGAGAGCGATCGCTTGTAGAAGGGTTCTGGCTGAGTATAGTTGCCCTGATCCATATAAAGCCCTGCCAGATTGTTGAGGCCGAAGGCTACATGTGGGTGATCAGCCCCCAGCACTTGTTCCCAAATAGAGAGCGCTCGTCGGTAGAGGGGTTCTGCCTGGGCGTAATTGCCCTGATCCTGGTAAAGCCTTGCTAGGTTGTTAAGGCTGGTGGCCACATCGGGGTGATTGCCTCCCAGCGCTTGTTCCCGGATAGCGAGCGATCGCTGGAAGAGGAGTTCAGCCTGAGCATAGTTGCCCTGTGCCCGGTAGAGCTCTGCTAGGTTGTTGAGGCTAGCGGCCACATCGGGGTGATCGGCTCCCAGCACTTGTTCCCCGATAGCGATGGAGCGCTGATAGAGGGGCTCTGCCTGGGTATAGTTGCCCTGTTCTATGTAGAGGCTTGCCAGATTGTTGAGGCCGAAGGCTACATGTGGGTGATCAGCCCCCAGCACTTGTTCCCAAATAGAGAGCGCTCGTCGGTAGAGGGGTTCTGCCTGAGCATAGTTGCCCTGATACTGGTAAAGGCTTGCCAGATTGTTGAGGCTACTGGCTACATGTGGGTGATCAGCTCCCAGTGCTTGTTCCCGGATCGTGAGGGAGCGCTGGAAGAGGGGTTCTGCTTGGATATAGTTGCCTTGATCCTGGTAGAGCAATGCCAAGTCGTTGAGGCTGGTCGTCACATCTGGGTGGTTGCCTCCCAGCACTTGTTCATAGATAGATAGCAAGCGCTCTGCTAATGGAATTGCGTCTGCGTAGCGTCCGGCTTGCTTAAGGACAACCACTTGCCGATTGAGTTGCCTTACTTCAGCTAAGACTTGGTCGATCACGGTTGCTGCTCGTCGTTCTAGCCTGTAGTCACCTCCTGTACCAGCACCAGAAGCTATAGCAACAATGGTATAGACACCTGTGGAGGGTAAGGTGATCATAAGTGTCGAGTTTGTGCCTGCCCCCCCATCGTCGTCTCCAGCAACAATCTCATTTTCAGGGCTGATCACAATGAGGTACGTATCAAACTCCTCACTGCTCAGTTCGATGACGATTTGCTCTTCAGCTCTCCCCTCAAAGGTATGTGCCTGGTAGTAGCGGCCATCTGTCAGTGTAGGACTATTTTGGTCTAGCTGACCTGTGACAAAAATGGGTGAGTTGGGGGTGGATACCTGAGCAATTACAGAAGACCCAGAGAGAGATACCGAAGTAGAAGCCTGAGACGGAACAACAAGTGATGTAGTTACCCAAGTTGAACTGACAACACCAATAAATCCTTGTCCAATCCAGCGGAGCAGCGGTTTGAGGTGATTCATCCGATCTCTATTCACACTGTTCCGTTTTTTATCTGTTTCCTCCTTCCAAAAATTATATGAGGAGCCTCAGGACGAGTCATGCGAAGATTTCGGTATTTTTGTGCTCAAAGCCTGTTTACTGCTCCTCTTCTACAAACCTCGCTTTCCAGAACACGCTTAACCTTTTCTGAGTAATCTGGCTTTAACCCTGCTAGCCGAATCACTTTCCAATACTCAACAGTTTCTCCTCGATGGTTAAGTTGTTCAGCAGCCCAGCAGACTCGACGAATTTGAAAATCCTCAATGGTTTCGATGACTGATTCTAGATATGCCCTTGTCAATGGCAGATTATCGAGATGCTGTTCAACAAGTGTCAGTTGACCGATCGCCTTGGCGACTTTGCTCACCGTAATTCTGATAGGCTTCTCGGCAGCTAAAAGGTTTTGCACAACATCCTCAACCTGGATCAGAGTTTGCTGATCCCGTACTTGCCAGTCCACCCGATTCTTGAAACGGTCAAATGTCTGGGTAGCAGGTGAGTTCTGAGTTAGCCATTCCTGGTCATTCCGGTACAGCCAAGTATATGTGGCAGGAGCTAACTGCCGCAGTGCTGTTTTTGAAGCTTGAGGATGCTCTGTTTGGAGGGCAACCCAGATGTTCCGGTGGTGGGTCTTGATGTCATTGGAGACGCTCGATTCAGTGGAAGAAGTTTCTAGTGAATCGGGGCTTTGGGGTTCGTTGGGCGATCGCCATCTCACGGCAAGTCCAAGGTTCTGTACATAGCGATTGATCGTTTTGGGATCAACCTGGAGCCGTCTGGCAGTCTCCCGTAGTCCCAACTGTTCAATTTCCACCAGCTGCCGAAGCTTCTGTTGCCATACAGAACCTACGGCTTTGATCTTGCCAATCCGGTAGGTGTCTTCCTTGCTGCGGTCGGGGCCAGTGCGGCAGTAAATAAAACCACAGTGGCAGGAAAACGTACCCACGGGCTTTTTCGTATCGCAGCATAAGCTGATCTCCAAACGGGTAACGACGGGTTTCAGGTGATGCTCGGCGGCAGGGTTCAAACACAGCCAGGGGCCTGCCCCAAAGGGCTTGTAGCCGCGATCGCTCCCCAAGAATGTATCAACTGACAATCCCAAAAACCGAATGATCAGCAAGTGACGGATGGGATGAAACGCCTTCCGGTGTTTTCGGACGATGCTTGTGAGCCAGTTGTGCTCATCCTGTTGATGAATGCTTGAATCCAAAGCTTGTAGAATTCCCGGCTCGTAGGCAAACAAGAATTGTTCAATCAACTCCTTTTGATGCACTCGCCCAGTCGCAGTGGCTAAACCACGGTCGATTAGCAGAGACATATACTGTTTGCGGAACCAGTTCAAGTCCTTGCAGGGAACCTCCTGCTCCAGCAAGAAATACACATCCTGAGCAAGCCCGATAAGGGTATCCAGCGCCTTCCTACTAAATGATGGGGCCTTAGCCTCATGGATACGGCAGTTATCAGGACTGGCAGCAATGTACTCATGCCGATTCAGGCCCTGAAGCCGTACTGAACTGTCCTGAAGAATTTCGGCGTGATGGGGGCAAACGAGGACTCCGGGCACCTGATGAACTCGATGCCAGTACAACTCCCCATACTTCTCCTGATCGGCTTGGGCGCAAGTTGGGCAAAACCTGAAGTATTGAGGCACACGAACAGAACTGGCCCGAATTCCAATCTCGCTGTGAATACTGCTTCCATGATCGGAGCGCATGGCCTCAGCGATCGTCTGCGATCGCTCTTGCGGTATGAAAGCCCTGTAGAACGGAAAAAGCGTATGCCGTTGAATGACGTCTTCGACAGTCACCTCTGAGATGATGCTTAAATTTGTAGCCAAAGGCTCCAGATTGCTGGGAAGGTCAGCCGTGGCGATCGCAGTTCTAGAACCAAACAGTTCTTGCAGGGTGAGCTTGGGGCTAATGTTACCGCTGCGGATGTGGTAGCGAGCCAGGACGCTGTAGAGCAATTCGTCTGGATAGGGTTTGGGGAAGAAGCTCAGCATGGAGACAGGCGATCGCGGTGCACAAGTCAAATACGAATCAAAAAATTAAGGCCAGACTCAACGGTTAAAGTTGAATCTGGCCTTGGTGGTTAGGGCTGACGGCGTAGTTCTTGGGCAATTTGCTGGGCTAGGGTTTTGCTCCATATCTGTTCAAAGGGGCAGGATATGCGATCGCCCTGCTGAAACCACATGAGTGCTTCTTCGAGTTGAGCAACCGAGTAAGCGTCGTTGACCAGCATTTTGGTCAGCAAGGTTTGCACGATCAGGGCTTGGGCATCATTCAACACGAGCATGGCTACCCTCCGCAGAATGGTGGCTACTTGCGCGGATAGACATTTGCTCTGTTGAGGGTATTTGGGGTGGGTCAAAGGCAACGATGAATTTGGCAAAGGGCATGTGTCGCTGAAGTGTGGCGAGATACATGCTGGCATCGTTGCGGCGGCGAAACCGAGTAATAGCTCGATTTTGACAATTGGGCAGCAGGCGATAGACCACCCATGGATGAAGCTGGTCGTAATAACTCATAGTGATAGGTAGAAAGAAATGAGACACTAAAGCAGGGGCAAGCCGCAACCCACCTTTATCGTTGGGCTGCTAGCTTCCCTTCTGTTTCTTATAGACACATTGTCTAGACACTTCGTCCTATTGTCAACCTGTCTAGACAGATTGTCTACACATTCGTTACTAAATTGCTTGCTGACGTGATGGGAGAATCGCCACTTAAAAAACTACGAGAAGAACTAGGGTTTTCCCAGGAGGAGTTTGCACGACAAATTGGTACGTCAGCACGAACGATTAGCCGATGGGAGACGGGGGACAGTGTTCCATCGTTCACGATCGCCCAGATGAAAGCCTTGGACGAATTACTTAAGGCGAATGGCAAAAGCTTGCAAGATTTACCAGATACATTCGCGGCTGGTTAGCGATCGCCACCTCTCAACTTCCCTCGACAATGGCAATTTCTTCTTCAATCAGCCCATATAGTTTATAGACAATCGCATCAATTAGGCGATCGCACCGCATTAGCTGCATTTTAATGGGCAAAAGAACATCCAAACTATTTTGATATTCCTTTTCCAGGGTTTGCTGTTCCTTACGGGCAGCAGGGTCAATTTTGAGTTTCTTTTTGTTCTTTTTAAGCAATTCGATAAAGTCATCAAAGCTCAGATGAGGTTCCCCAATATCCGTTTCCATGTCTGAGCCTTGAGTCTTTTTGTAATAGTCACCCAAGTAATTTTGAATTTTGGATTTATTACTTAGGTTATCAATGTCACAACCTACAAAGCGTTCAAGCCATTGGAAAAAGCTTTTGATTTCGGCTTGTTTCTGTTTGTTGAGTTCAATCATTTGTTCTGCTAAGTGTGCCAGCAAATCGTGAATAACATCAGTTTCTTCAGGCTGCTGGCTCAGATGATAGTCGACTTTTGCAAGCAGTGGATCGGGATTGTGATCGAGTTGAAATTTATCGTAGAGAGCGATCACGTCTTGAAAGGCTTGTTGACGGCGATCGTTTGAAGTAGTGAAAGAGATTTGAGGGATAGGAAATGGATTCAAGTAAGCAGTTTTCATCCGAAAATAGCCGCCCCTTAAATCAGTGCCGGTTTGTTTAAGGAAAAATGTCATTAAGGAGCTATTGAGAATAGCAGTTAATGCCAGCGAGGAAATGGATACACCTCTCTTTAAGGTAATTGCGTACGAAGTATCAATAATGTATCTTCCCTCAGAATCATATGTAAACTCAGCCCTGCCAGCAACGTCAGGTAGAACAATTTTTGAGATACCTAGTAAGTGCATGTTTTGCGGTCTACCGTATCCATACCAATCTTCTCTACTTTGAAAGTCTCCTTTATCACGTCCTCTTAAAATAATTTGATTGGTTGAATGGTTTAAATAGTTCCAAGCTTTTGGATATTTTTCTACCATTTCGCAAGGCTGAATTAAAACTATTTTCCCGCTTTCTTCTTTATAAGGAAACAATAAAAAGTTATCACTTTCATAATAGTAAGGATCAATATCGCGACCTGTTAAAGCTGGCTTCATTAGAGTTTCTTCTATCTCCACCCACTGATTAAGCGATCTAGAGTAATATCGTTTCTCCCTAAGCTCCATCATGAAAACCGCATCTGAGCTAGTGCCTGTTCCGACATTCCGCAGGTTGCTCTGGGAATTAAAGGGAGTGGGGATAAGCTGAGGGAGACGAGTTAGGATCGCCCCCTTGCAGATCGAGAACTTGGACCACTTGGGACTGATTGCGGGTGTTATTGATG
>NZ_JBNXVR010000090.1:0-1351 GCF_050565595.1 Leptolyngbya sp. AN02str
CCCTTGCTGTGGCAGTTGCAGAACGGGGCAAAAAGCATGGGACGCGTTCAAAGTGCGACCCTGCATCTAATCTGCCAACGGGAACGGGAAATCCAAAATTTTGTTCCCCAGGATTACTGGAGCGTCTTCGTGGAGTACGCCGAGGGATTTCGGGCCTTTTTCCGGGGAGAATCTAAGCCCATCTCAGAGGAACCGCTCGATGATGCAACGGTGAGCGAAAGAAAACTCCCAGAATCAACACGGGTGCTGACCCTGGCGGAAGCAGATCGCCTAGTTGCGATCGCCCATCAGCACCCCCATCAGATTGTGCAGATCGAGGGTAAGGTCGTTAGCAAGTCACCTCCCCCACCCTTCATTACCTCATCGTTGCAGCAGGCCGCGGGCTCGCGCTGTGGCCTCAATCCAGAAAGAACCATGCAGGTGGCTCAAAGCCTGTATGAGAAGGGTCTGATCACCTACATGAGAACCGACAGCACCGCCCTTAGCCCGGAATTTCAAACGCAGGCAAGGCGATGGTTGGAGGAACGCGATCCGGGCAACGTTCCCAAACGCCCACCCCAATACGGTTCTAAAAAAGGAGCGCAGGAAGCCCATGAAGCCATCCGACCGACTGACGTGTTTCTGCCATCAGTACAGTTAAAGCAAGAATTATCCAAGGAAGAGTTTGATCTCTATGTTTTGATTTGGAAACGGGCGATCGCGTCCCAGTGCAAACCAGCCCAGATCCAGCAGACTAAAGTGACAGCTCAATCGGGGCCAGTCAAGTGGCAAGCTGAAGGCCGAGTGCTTCAGGAAGCCGGATACTCAAAGTATTGGAAAAACCTGCAAGAAGATGCAGAACTGCCAACGCTAACTCAGGGGCAAGCGCTGACGCTCCACCGCGCCGCCCATGAGAAAAAGCAAACGACTCCACCACCTCGTTACAGTGAGCCGAAATTGGTGCAGGCCATGGAACGATTAGGCATTGGCAGACCCAGCACCTATGCCCCAACCATCAAAATTTTGAAGACCCGCACCTATGTTGAGGTGCAGAAAGGAAGCTTGCACCCAACCGCACTGGGAATGGGGGTTGATCAGTTCTTGCAAGAAGCATTACCTGATTTGCTAGAACCCAAATTCACCGCCCAAATGGAAGAGACGCTTGACCATATTGCTCAGGGTGATGTGGAGTGGCAACAGTGGCTAACGACCTGGAACCAGACATATTTCGTTCCGGCTCTGGCAACCGCTCAGAAGGTGATCCCACGCTATCGCAGTGCGGTACCAGTTGCCAGTTTCCCAACTGAAAAGAAGCCCAGGCTGTCTAGCAGGAAACCGAAAACAGCAGCCTCCAAACCAGAAGGGCGATCGC